>JAVEXH010000109.1:0-8157 GCA_034004175.1 Spirochaetia bacterium | reverse complement strand
GGCCGACCCCTGGCTTGCCGCAGCGGACAAGTACCCGGTCAATTCCCGGCACCAGGGCACCGTGGTCCGCACGGCCGATTACGGCATCTTCGTTGCCCTTGAGCCCGGACTGGACGGCCTGGTACATGCCTCAGAACTGGGCGGAGAAGGCAGACGCATCGACGCCCGCAAGGCAGCCGCCATCGGGGATCAGATGCTGGTCCGGATCATCGACGTGGACACCGCAGGCCGGCGCATCGCCCTCAAGCCCGCAGCCTCCGCGGAAGATGAAGCAACCCAGGATCGCTACACCGCGGAGAGCGGAGACGGAGAGAGCTACAACCCCTTTGCAGCGTTGCTGAAGAAGAAATAACGCAGCTCAGGAACCATCCGTCCCCTTTTCAGGCGCCGTTTCCCTCAGAGCTGCCATCATGGGCAGCCCCGGCAGCATGGGCAAGCCCGGCAGCTGTCCCGGCCCGGGGGTGCTCTCAAGAAGCTGCCTGAGTTTTTCAGGATCCTGGATCAGTTTCATGAGCTCCGACCGGGTGCGGGCCAGGGTTTCAAGATCCTTCTGGTCAACCTCTATGGGAGCAAAGTACTCGGACTGCATGAAACGGTTCAGCTGGCCCTGTATACCCTTGAAGATGCCGCTCTCCAGGAAACTGGACAGCCAGGGAAAGCTGTCGCTGTCCAGGTCCGGTCCGGCATCGCTGCGGTCCACCGATTCCCTGAGGGTATCAAGGTTGGCATTGATGGCATTTATGGCCTCAGTCTGCCTCTCATCCAGCGAGAGCGCGGCCAACTGCTCACGAAGCCTGGCAATCAGACGGTTTTTCTCCTGGAGAGTCGACTGGTATTCGGCCTCCATTTTCTCCTGCCGACCCTTCATGTACAGCATGTAGGAGCCGATCTCGTCGGCATTGCCGGAGATGCTGTTCAGGATGGACGAAAGCCTGGCCAGGACATCGTTGTCCAGGTTGTATGGATACCGGACAGTATGGTCAATCTCCCCCCAGGCTTCCTCGAAGAGGGTCCGTACCTGCATCTCGATGACGAAGCGCCGGCGGTTCGGGCTGGTGGCCAGCAAGTAGTGCACAGAGCGGTAGCCGAAGGCATGGGACTCCACCCCGCACTGGTTCTCGCGGTAGAACTCCAGGATGCGTGCCGAGTCACCTTCCCGTACATAGGCCACCGGTTGTTCCGCCAGTTCCCAGTTGTCCTGCAGGTAGCGATGGATCCGGATCCAGTCCTCCTTGAACAAGTGAAGGGCCCGTATGCCGATCAGATCGGTGATACGGTCCTGGTAGTTGCCCAGATCTATCGGGGCATCGGGATCCTCAAGCCGCTTCCGTACGATCTTGGACATCAGATGCTCCGGATCCTTGAGCCGGTAGTTGATGGAATGCACAACCTTGTTTTTAAGGATTATGTCCACCACATACCGGGCAATAGTCTCCAGGTCCGGTAGCTGCCTCTTGTAATCCTCGGCAATGGCCAGAAGCTGGTCCCAATCCAGGCCCGCACGCTTGAACTGCTCAGAGGTAAAACGATATTTCTGCAGGAAAGTCGGTAAATCCATCGGCACAAGATACAGAACAGAAAGGGAAACGTCCATTGTATTTGGGGGCCACCCCGGCCGTTGGCCGGGGTCGGGCTCTCACTGCAAGTCCTCCCCGCCCCTACCGGGGTTATACTTGGTCGCTCCAGCCGGCTTTCCTTGCGGGGCGGCTCCGGGCTTTCCGCTCGATCCCTGGCCTGGAGGGTACGGACATCCTGTACCGGATCAGTTTCGGCACGGTTCCTGCTATGAAAGAAGCAGAAGGCGGCAGCAATGGACTGGCAAAACGGAAAAAGCTACCGGATCTCCTACAAAGCCGAAACAGGCCATGTTTCGGTGCGTATCATCGATCTGATAAAGACGTACACAGCCCATGATGGCCGGGTTTTCATCAGGGCGTATTGCCATCTACGGGATGAAGAACGAACCTTCCGGGCTGACCGCATGATCCGTGCCGAACTTTTTGCCGGACGGCACACCTTGTTCCAGCCCATCACAACGGTTGTTCCAGTGCCGGTGCCTACTAAAACCGCGCCGTGTACCGCCCGTCCTGTCAGCTCACCCCGGCAGGAAAAACCGGTCTACGCAAACCTAGTAGCAGAAGAACCGTGCTGGTCCCCGAAAACTCCCCCTGTGGTGGAGGCAGGGAAGACCCTGGGCAGTTTTTTCGGCACTATATTTTCCTACGGATTCGCCGCAGTCTTCGTCTGCTCCGTTCTTGTCAATTCAGGCTTGCTGGATGGCTTGGCCCCGGATTCCTCATACCAGCCGCTCGTTACGTATTCCTCCATCCCCACAGGATCACGGCCCTCGCCAGCACCAAGCCCGGTCCCAACCAAGCCATCAGTAGAGGATACAACCATCGGCGGCCAGGTCCTCAGGACCTACCGGACCGGTGATATCGAGCGGTACTAAGTACCTTCCCTGGGAATTACTACCGTCAACAAGGCAGAAGCCATTGCCGCTATACGCAGGCCCCGCTTCAGCGAGATGACAGGACTTGAGAATCCCGCACTCATACGCAGGTACCTCGCCGCAGATCTGAATACTTCCGGCAAGCTCTCGTTCGATGAGCTGGCGGTGTTCCAGAAGAAAACCTACAACGAGTTCCGCTACGAGGACAACGAATTTGCATTGCGACCCGACGAGTTCCTGGATGCAGGAGGAGGAGACTGCGAGGACTTTGCACTGTACACAGCCGGCCTTTTGCGCTTCTGGGGCTGGGAACCATACCTCGGATCATTTGGTCCAGCCGGAAACGGCATTGGGCATGCAGTCTGCCTGTCATATGAGGAAGGAAGCTTCGCACGCACGTTCACGTATTATGAAGTAGCCTCATGGTCAAGCTACGATGGCACACCGCTCAAGTCAGGAAAGTATGTCCCCATCGACTACGACAAGGTCGGGAGCCTCTCGACTGCTGTGACAAAAGGGTGGACCCTGCGATCCATCTACATACCGGAGAAAGCCTGGGGACTCAGGATGTAACAGAAGTTCCGTAACCGGGGAACAGTTGTTACATGAAAACTTTCTTGCGAACACCATCAGCATCTCACTTGCGTGTACAATGCTCCATCACCTTAACCTTTGATGAAATCAAAATACTGTTGCGGGGTAAATACAAGTGGCTTTTTCATGTTCAGGTCCTCGAAGTCCTTGTCACCGGAGATCAGTACGTCTACATCGGCAAGGATAGCCGAGGCTAGTAAATACTATGTGTTTCAAAGAGATGATCAAGAACGCCGGCTACTTTCCCCTCAGGGAAAAGAGCAGCCGAAATGAGTATGTTCGTGTCGACCAGGATCCTTAAGATCAGCTGCCAGTATCGGCTCGCAGTTCAAGGAAACAGACGGTCCAGCGCTTCCTGCCAGGGCAGCACCAGTACCCTTCCCATTTTCTGGGCCCGAGGCACCCGGGCAGCACAGAGCAATTCCGCATCGGGAAAATCGTCCTGGAAGCGGACCAGGTTGCGTATATGGCACTCGTCCACCATCGTAGCCGACTTCACCTCTACCAGAACCAGGGCTTGGCCCGGGCGGTCAACGACCAGATCCACCTCTACATCATCCTTGGTGCGTAAATAAGAAAAGGCATAGTCCAGCTCCAGATACTGGTTGAGCCGGAGGCACTCGTTGATGAACCAGGATTCAAAGGCCTCACCATATTCCGATGTACGTTCCTGAAGGGGCACTGTCAGACGGCGCTGCAGTGCACGTTTGACACCAGTATCAAAGAAATAGAATTTGGGACTCTGGTACTGCACCCTCCGGACCGAACGGCCGAAAGGTTCCAGAAAGAAACCAAGGTTGGTCTCCACCAGTATCTGATAGTAGTTCTGGATGGTCTTGTAATCCACTCCGGCATCCCGTGCGATATTGGTATAACTGACCATTTGAGTATCCATCTGCGCAGCCAGCGGCAGGAATAACCTGAAGGGATCCAGGTTCCGTACCAGTTGCTCCACCAGAATCTCTTCCTTCAGGTAGGTGTGGGTATAACTGCGCAGATAACAGGCCCGATCAGCAGGAGTAGCCAACTGGTGCAGCTGCGGCAAGGTGCCCCAAGCCAGGGTCTGGTCAAGATCGAAGGTCGATCCCAACTCCCGGGTAGTAAAGGGAAACAGATGAAAGGTCCAGGCTCTACCAGCCAGGAGATCTGCTCCGCCGCGTTTTATCTTGCGGCTGCTGGAACCAGTCAGGGCAAAGTATATCCGTCGCTGCCCAGAATCAGATGAACCTGGTCCAGCAACTTTGGCAATTTCTGGACCTCGTCGATGACAATCCAGGAACCCTCGGGCAGTGCTTCGGCCTGCTCCTGGAGCAAACCTGGTCGCAGTGCGTACGTCTCCTCGGTTTCACTATCCAGAAGATCAATCCACAGGGCAGAAGCCAGAAGTGGCAATTGCCTAAGCAAGGTAGTCTTGCCAGTACCCCTGGCACCGAAGAGGAAGAAACTGTTTTGTTCCGGCAGGTGACAAAGCCTTTTCAGCTCTTCATCTCCACCAACCTGCAGGTTCATGGGTTATGACTCCGCCTGTGCATGCTGGCTATATAAATCACACTCCTAATTTCAACGCGTTTCAAGGAGTGTGGTCTATTCAAATCCTAGCTGCACCAATGAGTCTGCCAGCTCCACCGCATCCACCGGCCAGAACACTTCAGGCCGGCCCTGATGCACACCAGGATCGCCCTGCTTTGGTCTGCAGGACAGGATGGCCTTTCGCCATTGTGCAGGGATGGCACCCTCGCCGTAAACAGCACCCAGCAGGGCGCCGGCTATGGCCGCATTGGTATCCGTGTCGCCGCCACGGGCTACACTGTCCACCACTCCCTCTTCGAGGTTCCCGGCATGGAGGAGCTGGTATACAGCGTTGTGGAAAGCGGTACGCACCCAGCCCATCTGATGCATGAAATCAGCTGGTGGAGACTGTCTGGCATCACCCAGTATATCCAGAACAGAATCGCCCAACTGACGTTCATCGGCAAAGCTCTGCATGTATTGATACAGGTCCTCTGCCGACAGACCATCACGTATGGCTGCTGCAATTGAGCAGGCATACAGCGCATTGATTTCAAGGCAGAATATGTTCGGATGAGTCAAGGCCGCATCCTGTTCTGCCCAGGACGCAACGACTGCTACTGGCAGTCCGGCTCCGATGATCCCGATGGGGCTTACCCTCATCAGGGCTCCATTGGCCTGGCTGGACTGGTCCGGATTCCCGCGGAGGGCCGCGCGGATGGTGTTGCCGCAGTCAAAGGGTCTGCTGTCCAGCCAGAACCGGTACTGCTGCATCACCGCATCAGACTGCCAAGCACCCTGGGCCACGATGCTGCGGGCAAGGAGCAGTGCCATTTCGGAATCATCGGTTGGTTGTCCAGCGAGGGTATTGAAGGTTCCGCCACTGGCCAACAGACGAGGCCCCCGGGGATAGCTTTGGCGGATTGTCTCCGGGCTCTGGAACTCCACAAGGCTGCCCAGGGAATCCCCAGCCAACTGGCCAAGCATGCAAGCTCTCGCCCTTGATAGGGTTTCATTCGTCATCTACGAACTTCTTCCAAGGGGCCAAGCCGCAACGAAGGCCCGCTGTTCCGGTGTCTGGGGAGAATCAGGATATCTGGCTGACTTGGGGCAGGTCTTCCAAAGCTCAGGCAAACCCATCAGAGTGCCATCTGCCTGGGGAACACATCCGTCAGTGTCGGGATACTGCCGCCTGAGCCAGCAACCGATCACCGTGCCTGTCCGGCCAATACCACCCCAGCAGTGCACGTACACCTTGTGCCCGCCGCCAAGTTCCTTGTCGATGGCATCGAGGATGGCTGTCATGGTTGCCGTGCTGTCCGGAACCGACATATCCTTCAGGCCGAAAGACAGATGCCGGGCACGCCCCCCTGAAAGCTCAGCAAGCAATTCTGCGTACGGTTCCATCCTGTCAGCGGGGGTGGTCAAATCGATGAAGCAATCAATGCCTGAATCCAGCATGGCCGAGAGACGCTGTCTGGCTACTGTTGCGGATTTGTCTCCGGGATATTCACCGGCAAGAAATCGATTTGGAAGTACCCAGTAGGTATTCTGCAGCGGTGTATATAATGATACAGCTGACATGTGAACCTCCTCAGGTATTCGATGTTTGATGCAATGGACGGCTGGGAAAGTTATACCTGGCCATCAGGCATCACAGCTGTAGCTTCACCGCCTCACCGGTAAGTCGCAACTTATAATATGAAACATGTGAACCAATCAGGCTGGAAGATCCCGAGAACTCAAGCTGAATCTTGGGAAACAAGATGTAATCCAGTTCCGGATACTTAGCCAAACACCTTCCGGCCAACTCACTGATGGCCAGATCGAAGTAGGTTGGGTTCTGATTACGTAATTGTGCAATGCCTTCATCATGGGCAATCAAGTTGGCAATATAAACTCGCTTTACCAGTGTTTCTGATCTCCCGACAAAGCTCATTTGTGGAGATTGCTGAGATCTTTCCAGCTTGATGGTTTCATCGATAGGGCCAAGAATCTGGATGTTGCTCTGGTCAAGGTTGACGTGAAGGCTGAATCTGATATCCGGCTGGGCGATTGAACCGACTGTGTCGATGGTTGTCTTCTGTACAGAGGCACAGGATACAAGGAGTGTTATGAAGAGCGCACTGATGATTGTAGTTTTCATAGATTTACCTTTCTGATTTCCCCAATATTATTGCTAATTCATAATCTTGGAAACATTACATACTGTGTCATTATCAACCTCCCAACCGATTGCAAATCATTGGCGCTTAGCTATTCCACCCTCACAGCAACTCTCCATATCGCTCATACATCCGCTCATCGAGTATACCATCTGTATTGTACTGTGCATATTCCTGTACTGGATTGTTTTTCGGAAATCCGACCACTTCTGCCAAGCTACCTTTGGGGAAGCTTAGTCCATAGGCTACAAGATGACGATCCCAATCCCTTATATGTTTGACTCCATGATCGATCCCGGTCGGGATGCCCAGTGATTGTTGCTGATATGCGGGAATACCGCAATTGCCATGCTGGTGTGATTGCCAGGTTCCGATGGTGGCTTCTTTATGCCAGGTTGAATGGCTTCCTCCTCCACAAAGGTAAATGGGAAACTTCTTCATAGTGTCTGCCCAGCGAACAGCTGACTTACGCCGGGCAATGACCACGACCGAAGAAACGTGTACCTGGATACTTTTCCGCAGATCATCGGACTTGAGCTTGAGCATTGAAGTACCTGCCTGCAATGCATGCCGGATATCTTCACGAGTGATGGATTTAGCCATAGAATCAACAGCAACATCAAAACCGAGGGGAGCGACCAAGGCAGTAATAATGTTTATCCTGGGACTCCCATTCTCCCGTCGATAGTAAAACACAGCACCATCCATGGTGCCTCCGCCAATATCAAAAAGCCCATACATTCCATCAGCAGTTGCTATATCGGAGGTGAGCCCACTGATGGTACAGTAAAGGATGATCCTTGTACGACAAACAACTACTTCGCCATGAACTTGTTCGTTCATGATTATTATCCCCTTGGCTGCCATCATAGCTCCGATCGATGAACATTCCCTATCCTCGTTATAAGCGAATGTTGGGGGCATCTCTCCTTCCGCCTCATTGGCTCCAGAGTTTATCAGTGTCTCACGGACCTTCTCCCAGGCCCGGCGGGTTGCAGCATCAAGAATCCATGGATGACTCCAAAATATATGCTTGGGATAGTCAGCCTCATTCATCCTTCTCCGACAAATGATGCATACTATCTCGGTCTTCCTCAGGCCGGAACCTCTTTTAAAACCAGGGATAAGAAAGGATCGACCGGGAAGATAACTCGAGGACGATTTCAGAGGGTGCCGTTTGGCAAGGTGCTGGTACATCACTTTGCAGTCGCTTAACATGGCATTGCAAAGAGGGCACTGAGCAGTCTTTGTACCACCAAAGGGATTGACATATTCAGAGGACTTTTCATCCCGACCGATCTTTTCGGAACTGATGACATGGCCGGATCTGTTACTGCTCATAACCCTCCGCCTTGTGACTTGGCCAACAACTCATTTGCATTTACCGGGATAGATTCCGGCTTCGTAAACACACACCAGGCGCCTCGGTGCAAACTG
>JAVEXH010000108.1:0-8160 GCA_034004175.1 Spirochaetia bacterium | reverse complement strand
AACATGATAGAGCGGGCCAGGGATTTCAAGGTTTTCAGGGACTTCTACTGGATGTGGATACCACCGGGGGTCATGATCATGCTCACGGTGGTAAGCATAAATCTGCTGGGAGAAGGCCTGCGCGACTCCTTTGATCCCAAGGAAAACAGGTAGCCACCCATGAAGGAAATACTACGTGTAGAAGACCTGGCAACCTATTTTTACACCGACAAGGGAGTTGTGAAAGCTGTAGACGGCATCTCCTATACCCTCAGTCAGGGTGAGGTGCTCGGGGTTGTTGGCGAGTCCGGCTGCGGCAAGAGCATAAATGCCATGAGCATCCTGAACCTCCTTGAGAGGCCAGGAGTCATAGAGCGGGGTTCCATCAAATACCAGGGAGAAGAACTGGTAGGTGCCTCGGACCGGAAACTGCGGAGCATCCGGGGCAACGAGATATCCATGATCTTCCAGGAGCCTATGACCTCCCTGAACCCGGTTTTCAGGATAAGCGAACAGCTCATAGAGCCGCTGATGCTGCACCGCAGGATGTCAAAACAGTCAGCAGAGCAACTGGCAGTGGAGTTGCTGCAGACCGTAGGCATCCCGAGGGCAGAGAAAGTGGCCAGGGATTACCCCCACCAGTTGTCCGGCGGCATGCGGCAACGGGTGATGATAGCAATGGCACTTGCGTGCAAGCCAAAGATACTGATAGCCGACGAACCTACCACTGCCCTGGATGTAACCATCCAGGCCCAGATACTGAAGCTTATGACCGGCTTGCAGGAAATGACCCAGACAGCCATCATGCTCATCACCCATGACCTTGGTGTGGTGGCCCAGATGGCCCACAAGGTCATCGTCATGTACTCAGGCAAGATAGTGGAAGCCGCCCCGGTGAACGAGCTGTACAAGAATCCCAGGCATCCGTACACGGTAGGCCTCCTGCAGTCAATACCAAGTCTTGACCAGGACAAGAACCGGCTCGAGAGCATAGAAGGGGTCGTTCCCAATCCCTTCGAATTGCCCAAGGGCTGCTACTTTGCCCCCCGGTGCAAACATGCCATGGATATCTGCCGCACCACCCATCCCGAGCCGCGGAACATCGGTCCGGATCACACAGTCAGCTGTTATTTATACTCCTAGTCAGGACGGTTATATGGACGACTACATACTGCAGGTAGACAGGATAAAAAAATATTTTCCCGTGAAGACGACCATGTTCGACCCGAAGAAGCATTTCGTGAAAGCGGTGGACGGCGTATCCTTCAACATACGGAAGGGTGAGACCCTTGGCCTGGTCGGCGAGTCGGGCTGTGGCAAGTCTACACTCGGGCGTACCATAGTCAGGCTGTACGACCCCACAGAGGGTCGCATCCTCTTCAACAACGTGGACATAGCCGGCTACAAGGGCCAGGAACTCAAGAACCTGAAAAAGCACATGCAGATCATCTTCCAGGACCCGTACAGTTCCCTGAACCCCAGGATGAATGTCAGCGCCATCGTGGGTGAGGCCATGCTGGCCCACGGCATAGCCAGAAAGGGCAAGGATTTCCAGGACAAGCTGATCGATGTGATAGAAACCTGTGGCCTGTCCGACTACCACATCTACCGCTACCCCCACCAGTTCTCCGGCGGCCAGCGCCAGCGCATCGGCATAGCCAGGGCTCTGGCCCTGAATCCGGAATTTCTGGTGGCAGACGAACCGGTGTCCGCCCTGGATGTGTCCATACAGTCACAGATCCTGAACCTCATGATGGACCTGCAGGAGCGCATGGGCCTGTCGTACCTGTTCATATCCCACGACTTGTCGGTGGTAAAACATATCAGCCACCGCATAGGCGTCATGTACCTGGGCTCCATGGTGGAACTGGCCAACAAGAAGGATCTGTACCTCGACCCCATCCATCCCTACACCCGGGCCCTGCTGTCGGCCATTCCCGTCCCCGATCCGGAGAAGAAAAAGGAGATGATGGCCATCATCGGCGAGATACCCAGCAATGTGGACACCCCGGTTGGGTGCAAGTTCCATACCCGCTGCCCCCATGCCAAGGATATCTGCCGCCATGACGAACCAAGCTACCGCGAGGTAAAGCCAGAGCATTTCGTGGCTTGCCATTTTGCAGGCGAGATCTAAGCTTCCCGTCAGGGATGCAGACCTCGTGACCGGGGGAATGTGATGTTCGAGCAGATGAGGGGAATCCTCAAGAAGAAGGAGTTGGACGATGACAAGAAAGATGTCCAGTTCGAGAAGAACGACTTCCTGGCCATCATGATAGCCCTGTCCAGTTACATGATCCCGGTCCTGGCCGGGTTCTTCCTGTTCATAGCCATCATCGTATGGGTTCTTTTCTGACCTTGATACCAGACACATCCTTGAATCCCGGTCGCTTGCAGACCATACTGTAGCTACGGTCCTTGCTGACCGCAACAGTTTCCACAAGGAGTTCACATGAAACGTTTTGCCATCCTGATTGCCCTGATTGCCCTGTTGGCGGTACCAGCCTTTGCAGAAGGCATAAACCTGGGAGATTTTCCTCTTGGTTCCTGGGTCGATGAAAACTACGGTGCCGTCTGGACCTTCAGCAGCGGCAATATCCAGATCCTTGCCAAAGACGGCACCACTATCTTTGATTTTGACCAGGCTGGTGTACAGGACTTCAAAGTTGGCGTTGGTTCCGACGGGCCCTTTGTCAGCTTCTCCTGTGCCGCCGCAGGCAAGTCGTACAAGTTCAGCAAACCGGTCCTGAAGTCACAGATGACCCTGGAGATAGAGCGGGCCGGCCAGCCCTCCTACCGCGTCGAGATGGCCAAAAAATAAACCCGCTGGCTTGTTTTCAGTTCTTTTCAGTCACCACCATGAAAAAGGGGCCAGCCCGGGAGTGATTCCCCGGCTGGCCCCGATTATTTGTCCTTGGATCAGAAGCAGGTCAGCAGTTCCGGATTATTACAACTGTATCCTGATGGTTGCAGTGCCACCAAGGCTCCCTGTTCCAGGTACCCAGGTAACCTGGGTGTCCAGCATCAGGATGAAGAGGTCCACTGACAGACCACCGTACAACCGCAGCACCGGGTCATTGTTTTCCGACTCGAACATGAAGCCGTCGGCGCTGAGGTCGGATATGTCGACCCCGGCTGCCGCAAGGTCTGCTTTGACTTGTTCATAATCAGTTTGAGTTACGCCTCCATACGTTAGTTCCATGTCGGCACTGACTCCACCATTAACTACTGATTTGCCAAAAGAGTACCCTGCACCAGCGTATGGGCGGAAGAACAGGAGGCTCTTTGATATTTGAATGGTTAGATCAAAACTGTCTGTCATCCAGTCCATGGCAAGCTTGGGGGTTCCGGCTGTGAAAACATAATCGTCGGTTCCATCATTGAATGTGAACGATTCGCTCCCGTCACCAATAGGCATCGATATGGAGCCTGTCAGCCTGTTGTACCCCAGTCCAACCGACACATCGGGCATGAGGATGTTCTGCTTCAGCAGGGCAAAGCGCAGGTTGCCGCCCAGAAGCTTGTAGTCTGCGGAGATGTCGGCTGCCGAGAGGGCTTCTGTGGCTGCCGCGGGAAGGACCATGGCCTTTACTCCCACATCAAAGGGCAGGACAAAACCGCCAAGCTTCACCGATACGGCTGCGGCGGGTATGGGCAGACCCATGCTGTTTATGGAGGATGGAACGGCGATGCCCATGGAATCAAACAGGGCATCAAGGCTGTCCGCTGGCACGGTGGTTGCGCCCACACTTATGCCCGCGCCGAAGTGGGGGAAACCACCTATGTAAGCGTCCGACCAGTTGTTGCCTATGGTGGCGTTGTAAGACAGGGTTGCTGCCATGTCGGTGGCAAAGGTTTCAAAGCCATCCTGGAAGACAGCCAGATCCTGGGCCCAGAGTCCGGCGGCGGCCAGGCTCATCATCAACATCAATACAAAACGCTTCATGATGCCTCCTTGGTACTGTTACATGGTCTGGCGCAGTGCGTGCGCACCATGATTACCATAACAGTCCTACTATACCACCTTGATTGTGGAAGAACCGGTTTTTTGATGGATAAAATGGAGTTTGATGCCGGTTCAGCCACCAGTTGAGGCTTGGTCGGACTTCCGCAGACCGCATGCAGGCTGCGTCAAAGCCGATGCAGGGACGATACAGGGACTTGACCGCTGGTCAGAAGCACGCTATTATAGTTCGATATTATATAGCAAGCAATATAAATGCCTGCAATATAATAATCCGCTGTAGAAAGAAGGGATAAGCACCATGGCTGATTCAATTTTCAATTTCAAAGCCACCCGCAACGACGCAACCGAGCTGGATTTCAAGGAACTTCAGGGCAAGGTCCTGCTGGTGGTGAACACCGCCAGCAAATGCGGCTTCACTCCCCAGTACAAAGGGCTGGAAGCCTTGTACAAGACCTACAAGGACAAAGGGTTTGTGGTGCTTGGCTTCCCCTGTGACCAGTTTGCCCATCAGGAACCGGGAGACGACGCGGCAATAGCCCGGTTCTGTGAAGTGAACTTCGGTGTGACCTTTCCCTTGATGGCCAAGGTGAAGGTGAATGGTGCCGATACACATCCGGTGTATAAATTGCTCAAGAAGCAGGCCCCTGGCGCGATAGGCGGCGCCATCAAGTGGAACTTCACCAAGTTCCTGGTTTCCAGCGATGGCCGGACCGTCAAGCGCTATGCGCCTACGGTGGAACCAGAGGCCATAGAGTCTGATATCGTGGCGGCGCTGCAGAAATGAGCCACCCCGAGCTGCTGCTGTCCAACCAGTTGTGCTTTCTGGTACACCGGCTGGACCGGGCCATAGGCGCGCAGTACCGGCCCCTGCTTGCCAGGTTTGGCCTTACCTATCCCCAGTACCTGGCCATGCTGGCCCTGTGGGAAAAGGACGCACTTGAGGTGGGGCAGTTGTGTACCATGCTGAATCTGGATACCGGCACCGTGTCGCCTTTGCTCAAGCGCCTTGAAGCCCAGGGCCTGGTGCAGAAGCGGCGCAGCAGGGACGACGAAAGGGTGGTAACGGTCAGCCTGACACCGGCCGGCCGAGCCCTGGAGGACCGCGCCCGCACTGTCCCCGGGGCCATGGCTACCTGTCTGCTTGCACAGCCCCAGGAATACCAGGAACTGAAGGCTACCCTGTCTGGCTTGCTGTTCCGCCTTGAGGGAGCTTCGTGTGCTCCGGAGGCAGACAACAGGTAAGCCAGCAGGCTTCGGACTGCCCTGTTGGCTTTGTACGAGGCTAGGCTATGAATGAACGGTTCTTCCCCGCGCGCTTGGCCTGAAGCAGAGCTTCATCTGCCCTGCGTACCAGTGCGTCAAAATCCTCCTGGTCCCGCAGGGTAGCAATGCCGGCGCTCAGGGTTACCGTGACAGGGCAATTCCTGGTGGTTGTCTCCTCGGCGGCAGCCCGTACTTTTTCGGCTACAGCCTTGGCTGCCTCGGGATCACAACCTGGCAGCAAAAAAAGGAACTCTTCGCCACCCCAGCGGCAGAAGGCATCCGACTGACGCATCACACTCAGCACTGCCCCGACTATGGCCTTTAGCACCTTGTCGCCATCGGGGTGGCCAAAACTGTCGTTTACCGCCTTGAATCCATCGGCGTCCACCATAACCGCAGACAGGGGTGATCCTGTCCTGCGGGCATCCTTGATTGCGTGGTCTGCCACCGCTCCGAAGGCCAGGCGGTTCAGGGCTCCGGTAAGGGTATCATGGGTTGCGGCACGCTCCAGGCGGCTCTGGAAACGGTCTACCGTAAAGGTTGCGGCCAGCAGTACCAGCATGAGTATCCCGGTATAGACAAGCAGGTTAAGCCTCAGTGCCCGCCGTGATCCGGCTACGGAAGCAGCCTCGGCCTGTTCCACGAACAGGAACCAGCGCACTTCAGGCAACCATCGCACATGGAGCAGGACATCACCTGCAGAGGTCTGGTATCTGAAGGCACCGCCACCGGCTTCCATGGCCTTCATGGCTACATCCCGGAGGGCAGGCTCGTGATTCACCGTGGGCAGGGGAGATTCGTACCCTGCAGGCATGCCCGCAACAATGTTGCCATCGGGATCAACAAAGTAGACAGCCGTGCCAAACTCGTCCCTCAGCCTGGCGGCCATGCCTGCCATGGCATCAACCGTCAGTCCGACACCAGCTGCTCCCAGGAACTCCCCATCCACATCCACCACCCGGTAGTTGATGAAAACCGTCAGGGCGTCGGCATTGGCCAGATCAAAATCGACATTCAGTTCGTAGGGTTCCTCCATGGTCTGGACGCGCCAGTACCAGGCATCACACCATTCATCCGGATCAACCAGCTTCAGGATGCCCTCTGGATGGTAGTAGCGCTTGCTGCGCTCAGAGACAAAAAAGGCAGTGATGGTGTTGTACCTGGATTGTACTTCGGTGAGGAACTTCTGCATGTCCTCCGGGGTTTTTTCACCATCCAGCACCCAGTCATGCAGAAAAGTGTCGATGGCCATCATGGATGACACGAAAACTGGTTCCACAAGATCCCGCTGCAACCGTGCATACACCGACTCTGCGGCTACAGGCAGGGCGTTTTCTTCTATGGATGTGCGTACCCCATCCCGGGCAGCCTTGAAGGCCAGCAGGCTGGTGCCGGTGAAACCAATCACCAGCAGGACAGCCAGGAAGGCCAGCAACTTGCTCTTGTCACCAAAACCCGGGTCGATGATCTTTTGCATGTAAATTCATTGTCGTGTATGTTCCCTGGAATGCAAGGGCAGGAACCGGGATGAAGTCTTGTATTTCAGCATGCATTATATTATATATAATGATATGGATATATTTACAGCGCAATGGTATAAAGGCTCCTGGAAGCTGGGAGCTCCCGTGTTCATCCTGGCAGTTGCCGCAGGTGGCTACTTTGTGCCGGTGATCGGCTTGATAGTTCCGGGGATGATGATAGTGGCTCTGGTGCTCAATGCCAGAAGCCGCAGGTTTTTCTGCTCCCAGGTCTGCCCTAATGGCCGGACCTACTCCGCTGTACTCCCGGGAATCTCCGGGAAGCGCAGCCTGCCACGTTTCCTGGCTGAACCGGGAATCCGTAAAGCCCTGTGCGCCTTCATGTTCTTCTGTGTGCTGAATCTGCTGTCCCGTTCCGGTGGCGGCATCGAGCAGATAGGCCGGGTATTCTGGGGCATCTACCTGGTGGCAACAGGTATGGGCTTTGTCTTCGGGGCAACTTACAAGCCCCGTTCGTGGTGTGTGGTGTGCCCCATGGGAACCCTTCAGGAAACAGTCAGGCCTGCTATACAAACGGCAAGGAAATAAGGAGCAAAAAAAGCAGCCGGGCAGAGTATGCTCTCCCCGGCTGTGTTGATCTGAAAAACCATCAGGCGATCGATGGATCGACCAGATGAGCCTGGATTCCTTTTGCTTCCTACTCGGTCATGCCGAAAGAAACCTTCATTCCGTTGGTCCGTACTGCTACCCACTGGCCGACCTTGGGAAAGTCCTTTCCGAGGTCCAGACGATAGTAGTAATTGGCCTGTGTGGGATCATAGAACCGTACTTCGCCTTTTTCGGAATCCACCCAGATCTTTATGGGGATGGGGTTGGCGAGCACTGCGGGGGTCAGCAGATAGGCGAACCGGTTGAGGTCCACGCTCTGGACAAGTGTCATTTTGGAGTGTGAATCACTGCGGTACACCTGGGCGCTGAAACCCTTGGGAATGTCCTTGCTTACCGGCTTCAGGTCATAGTTGATCCACAGCAGGTAAGACTTGCCGGAACCCCAGGAGCGACGGGGATGGGCTGTATCGGCAAACAGATGGATACCGAAGCCACCATGACCATCTTCTGCGCCGCCTTCATAGCGTGCATTGAACGGATACACCATCTTGCCCACCTGGGGTATCCTGATGTTGATTTTGGCAAGCCTCTCAGCGGCATCGTTCTGATAAAGCCTGTCTGCCGTCAGCATCCACTTGCCCGCCGCTGGCTGATACTCAGGCAACTGGGGCTGTGCGAATACTGCTGTGGCCATAGCCACGATGATCATGAGAACCAGGTACTTTTTCATGGCACACCTTCATGTCATATATTTGGATGACCATCCAGGATCCGGGTGACCCATGGACAGTCCTCCATCAAGCGACGATATCCATTCTCCAACTCTTTTGCCGAGTCGTCAACTCAAAATTTGGAATTATGTCAGTC
>JAVEXH010000107.1:0-8165 GCA_034004175.1 Spirochaetia bacterium | reverse complement strand
GAGAGACTTGCCCGAAGAGTAGTGATGAGTTTTTTGCATCGATGAGTACCGAAACACCTGTGCCTTCTGCCAGCAGACTTACAGATCTAATCTCCAGCAGCCCATTTACAACTCTGAGCCCGGCAGACCCAGAAACCAGGGTGCGGCTGAATTGTATGCTGGCACGTTCACGCTGGTTCGCTGCCCATTCAGAGGTAAAGCCACCGATAAGCCTGAGAGTATCATCAATCAGGACTGGACTTGTCAGAACGTGATTCCCCCGCAGGTAGATTATCCTGCGGCCAGTAGTCTGCGAAACCTGCAAGGCCTCCTGCAGGGATGCCAGAGGATCATCAGGTGTACCGGTAGCGCCGTTTTTCCCGACAGGATCTACATACAGGGATGAACGGTCAACAAGGACAGCAAGGGGCTTCATTTCTGCGGATCGGTTACCGAAAATGTCTTCAGCAAAAGCCCTGACGACATAGCGCTTCCTGCCGTCGTCGGACCCTGACAAGACCACCGGTCCGGTATATTCCTGGAATGCCGAAGACCCATCTTCTGATATTGACAGAAAGACGTAGCCATCGCCTTCGATCGGCTCGAGAGTCACTACCAGGTCATCGGCACTGTATGCAGGAAGATCCTGAGCCGGAACTGGCACCGGTGGAGCTTCACGATCCACAGAAAAGTCCAGGAACCGCTCGGGCCCTACGATTCCACCTTCATCGACGGAAGCCAGCCTGAGCCTGTAGTAAACATGCTGCCCGGCTATCCCCTCGAAAGGAGCAGCGCTGGCAAGGATGGGGCTGCCGGATCCCGGTGGTGCAGGCTCGGATCCGTCCGTTGTCATTTCATAGCGTACCGTACCACGAGCGGTAGCCGCCTTGATGGATGGCCCCACGCCAAAGCTTTGTCCAGATTCAACACCGCTTATGAACGGGGCCTCAAGCCGGGGTAATACCTGAACAGACAAGGATACAGGAGCCGAGCGACCGCCATCATTGGAAGCCAGATATGACAACTGATATGGCTCAGCATCTCGATAAGGCAACAATAACGGCTGCAAGTAACGTATATACTCCGAACCATCTATACTGAAATAAAGTTCATTCATCGACGGTGGCCAACTCACCAGAGTGGCCCCGAAAGAAGTGGAAACAACCGGAGAAGGAACCTCGGCCGGAGGTGAAGGCGATCCGCGGAAAGGAAACTCTGCGCGGATGGAACTGGTATTACTGGATACAACAAGTCCGGCCTCATCCTCATAGCCGTAACGAACGGCAAGCTCCAGATCATAGCCCCATGGTACCGGTATCTCGACACTAGCCCGCCCAGTTGAAGTCGGCAGACGGATGAAGGACGCCTCTGAAAGAAGCCCATCGGATGATTGCAGTGCGATGACCGGAATTTTCCCATCAGGAACATCCAGTATCACCTGCGGGTTGGTTCCTGGTTCAATAGCAACCCGTATGGAAAGATCATCCATGGTTTCAGGAATACGCAGACCGGAGCTGGACCGGGCCCCTGGATCAAAAACAGGAAGAGATGAAACATCCGTACGGGACAAACGCCATGTAGCCATAGACGGCATAGATGCGTTGCCAAGCTCATCAATGGCATACGCCATTGCGATCATGATTGCACTTCCATCAGATGGAGCATCTATTCGTATCGGGGTATCAGGATCGAAGGGAATAAACGGCTCACCATTGAGTGATAGCATCAAGTGCCCATCACCTTCCAATCCGATGGTCAGCATTCCGCCGACATCACCGGATGCCGGAAGGATGGATGGAGCGTCTGGAGGCAGTCTGTCTATGACATAATCAAAAAGAGAAACTTCATTGGTGATAGTAGACAGCAACTCAAGTTCGTACGTTCTTTGTTCACCAGGGAAGGCATCAAGAATCAGCACCCTGTCAAAAGCACGCCACGGAGATGCCGAAGAAAAACGGAACATGCAGGTGTTGTCCAGAAAGGCCGGGTCAAGGAGCACAGCCCCAGGATAGGTACCAGGCAAAGGGAACCGGGCCTGGGCAAATGACAAAAGTGGAGCAGCAAAGGCCAGGACCAGAGGCATCAAGACAGCCAGCAAGACAGGTAGCTGCCCGCCCCTGGCCCGGAAACGCCACCCCGCAGACATCAACTCTTCAATACCGACAGAATCTGCTGCAACTCCGGATCCTCCGGATAGTAATGAGTACGAAGTTCATCATCGGTCAGGCCAACCAGTTCATGACTCATGTAATGAATCCACTTCTCGTCACGTGGGACTTTGATATCATGAAGCCTGCACCAGTAATCCGGCCGGATCGGTAACTGCTCGCCACGATAGCCGATCATCTTGTAATCATGCACTGCTATCTTGAAATCAGCCCGTGGTACACCTTTGCCAAGAATGACTTCGGCAAGATGGTTTATGGTTCTGCCGGAATCATAGATGTCATCTACCAGCAGAACCTTATCACCATTGCGGAGGTACTCGGGGCTGTAGGTCCAACCATCCACCCTGACCTGATCATTCTGATGGACATCCGAATATGACCTGGCTACTACGGCGGCATAGAGCACCGGTTTGGAATCCCGACGCACTGCCTTGAAATATTCCGAAATCACATTGCCAAGATAGGCCCCACCGCGTAGCGAAACATAGATCACATCAGGAATGAACCCGTCCATGTGGATGCGGTGGGCCAGTTTCAGTGCGTTGTTGCGCACCTGGTTATACGAAATGAATTCCTTGCTCATGAAAACCTCTCGGCATCCAACTTTAACATCACTTACGTACGAGCGCACGCGTGGTCAGCGTCTGGCCCTCACGGATTACCGTAAACTGGAGACTCTTGGCCGAAGTGTCGTTCAGCAACCTGAAAAAATCAGCCAGAGTTGACACCGGCTTGTCATTGACATGGGTAACCACATCACCGGCTTTCATGCCGAGGGTAGCCGAAGGACTGCGTGCAATGACGTTGGCGATGAGTACTCCCTTGGTTGAGGCAGGCAATTTCACAGCTTCAAGAGCTTCAGGTGACAATCTCGCGGGATCAAGTCCAGGCCAGAGCTTGCCATAGTCAGCAGCCGTGGCTTCCTTGCGTTCCTCGATTGTCACTTTGATATCCATGGCCTTGCCGCCGCGCACAATTCCGAAGCTTGCCTGCCGGCCTACAGGAAGGTCGCCTACAATCCGGACAAGCTGATCTATGCTGGCCACTGGCCGACCATCGATGGCCACAACGAAATCTCCGGGCAGAATGCCATTTTTCCCGGCCGGTCCATCAGAGAAGACATTGCCTATCATTGCACCCCGACGATCGCCCAAGCCAAGTTCGGCAAGAGATTGCTTGTCTGTATCCGAAAGCAGCACACCAAGCCAGCCATATCTGACAGAACCATCTGAAATAATGTCGTCTATGGCCTTTTTTGCATTATTGATGGGGATGGAGAAGCCAAGTCCAACGCTGCCACCAGTGGTTGAAGCGATCCAGGTATTCACCCCGATGACCTCGCCACGGATGTTTGCAAGGGCTCCCCCTGAGTTACCCCTGTTGATGGCTGCATCGGTCTGGATGAAGTCACTGATGTTGCCATCAGGGCCGCCGTTGCGCCCGATTGCGCTGATTATACCCGTGGTAACGGATGAAAAAAGACCGAAAGGACTGCCGATGGCCACTGCCCAATCGCCCACCTTGAGGGCATCCGAGTTGCCAAGGGAGGCCACCCTGATGTTCTGGTCTCTGGTTTCGAAGGAAACTACAGCCAGATCACGACGGGCATCGGTACCCACCAATGTTCCGTCGAACTCACGCTCGTCATACAATTTGATGGTTATCTCTTTGGCACCGGCAACGACATGGTTGTTGGTCAGTACGAAAACCTTGTTGCCGGTTCTGCGGACAATGACGCCTGAACCCAGACCCCGTTCCTCGAATTCCTGGGGAGCAGGATTTTCTTCGGGAACAGCCTCGGGATCTCCGAAAAAGAATCGCCAGGGGAAGTCCGGACTGGGAGAAACTGTTGAAGTTCCAAGGGTGTTCAGCTCGACAACCGATGGCAATACTGTTTCAGCCACGTAATTGAAGGCTGTCTGCATGGCTTGGGCATGGGACTGTGCCGACACCTGGTCAAGTGTCGGTGGAGCCGCTGTTTCGGCGTGTACCACAGCGGAACTGCTGGAGTTCATCCCTCCAGCCAGAATGGCAAAGGCACCAGCAAAGCCAATCATCATCCCCAATACGACCAGATTCACCAGAAAAAATTTCCGGGAAAACAATTTTTTGGTAAGCGACATATCTATGACTCCTTGAAATCAAAGAATAAGGCAGCTGTCCGACACAGGACTCATAATACTGCCGTGCTTAATAATAACTAAAAAAGAGTGAAACGGTTACCATTGGCGTGCAGTATTACTGTAAGGCTAGTGCAGGTGACATCGACATTACCAAAAAGAAAGGTGTTACCAGGAGGTAAGCACCTCGACACCTTCATCAGTCACCAGAACACTGTGTTCAAAATGAGCTGACAGGGACTTGTCGCTGGTAACAACGGTCCAGCCGTCATCCAGTTCCTTTACTCCATCACCCCCGAAATTGATCATTGGCTCAATTGCCAGAACCATGCCTGGCCTGAGCCGGGGATTCGGACCGCTTCCGACATAATTCGGAACCTGGGGATCCTCGTGAGGCGCGAATCCGACACCATGCCCGCAATACTGCCGTACGACTCCGAAACCATTGGCCTTGGCATGGGAAAAGACAGCCCGTGAGATGTCATGAACCCGTCCACCGGGCTTGACGGCAGCTATGGCCTGGACCAGACATTCACGAGTCACCGCAAGCAGTTTTTCTGTTTCGGGAGCCACCGGAGGCAGGGCAATGGTCAGGGCTGCATCGCTGAAATAACCATCCAGGTTTATGCCACAATCCAGTCCGACAATATCACCTGGGCGCAGTACCCGTTTGCCAGGGATTCCATGTATGACTTCCTCGTTGACAGAGGTGCACAAGGTTGCAGGATAATCCATATAGTCACCGGAAGATGGATAACCGAGGAAAGCCGGGACTCCACCATGATCTTCGATGAAAGCCTGTGCTTTTTTATCCAGTTCAAGAGTTGTAACACCCGGGATCACCAGCGGCCGTAGATACGCAAACATTTCCGACAACAACCTGCAGGACTTTCTTATGCCTTCTGCCTGTTCATCATTCTTCAATCGTATCATCATGTATCCTTTCGATAGCCAGAACGGCTTGAGATTCCATCGATTAATATTCCGGAAGTCTACGCAGAGCCGCCATCGCTTCATGGTTGAAAGCATCCAGGCTCAAGGCCGCATTGTATGCATTTACAGCACCTGACAGCTCACCTGCTGCCACCAGTGAGTCGCCTGCACGAACCATGCAGCGGGCTTTGACATCGCCTGATTCCACGTCGTTCGCAGACATCTGATAATGCGTGGCAGCATCCAGATGACGCCCTGCCGCGGCTTTCAGGGCAGCCATGGTATATGATACCTCAAAACCGGGGATCATGGGGCTACTCCCCTCCAGCACCTGGATTGCAGCATCAAAATCTGCCGTCAAGGCCAGAGAAACGGTGTCCCAGAACCAGGACCGGGGTACAGCCACTTCCCGCCGGGAATTCATGGACAGGAAGCGCTTCCATGAGTGTGCGGTGAACAAGGCAGCGAGAGCCGAATCCACAGCCAAGGCAGAACCGGGATAGGATCCGGCCAGCTCAATGGCGGCCAGGGGCAACGATTCCATCCCAACCAGGGCCAGACGAGCTGATGCTATGGCTTCTCCTCCCGGCATCAACCCGGGCGAGTTGAAGCAGGGCATAGCTGCCGTGACAGAGCCCGTCCGTGCCAGCCATAAACAATACTCCAAAGCAGCATCAGGATCTTCCGGAAACTGGTCCAGCATTCGGGCATACCAATACCCGGATTCCGGGTTGCAAGGAGGAGCAACGGGAGACAGAGGAAGACGGGATACGTCATGTACAATCGTCGACTGTTCTGACAACCGGGCGATGGCTGCATACGGTTTCCAGGAATGCCGGGGATATTGTTCCAGGAGTTCTGTATACACCGAAACTGCCAAAGCCGTTCGACCTGTCAGGAATGCCGAATCAGCATAAATCGACAGTTCTTCATAACTGGAATCCCGGGGACCCAGATTCAGTATATGATCCAGAAAACCGTGATGCCACAGCAACTCAGTGGCAGGGCGTATCAATCCAGCAGCGCCATGTGACACATATTCGTCCATCAACAGCCGCGCAAACCCGGTATCGCCAGCTTCCAGAGCCATGAGTATGGCCTCATAAAGGAACTCGACCCGACCTGTCGCATCATAAGCCAGAATGAGCCAGGACCGGTCCGGCACAGTCAGCCATGAGGCCGGACCAGCTTGTTTTGCCCGCACGAAGGTCTCTGCAAAGGCAAGGGGAAACTCGACAGGATGCAGAATGACAGGAAACAGCCGGAAGGCAGCTTCAAACCTGCCGGCGTCCAGGAAGGCATCCAGGGCTGCCAGACCAACTACCGGAGATACTCCTGAATCCAGCATCAAGCCAGCTGTATCGGAGGCCAGCCCGGGATCCAGAACCCTGGCACGTTTCAACAGCCTCAGTTTATCTGTGCTTGTAGTGGCAAGTGATGCTGCTCCTGCAAAGGCAGCAGCAGTGGCCTGTGGCCCCAAGGCGTCAATCCTGGCAAGGAGTATTTCAAAGGAAACCGGGCGCCTGGCACAGCCGGACAGGAGGGACAAGGTCAGACCCACCATCAAGGCCAGACCTGCCCGCTTCATCCTTCCCATCCTCCGGCGCCGGTCAGGCGTTGGTCGCCCGATCCTTCCAGATTGCATCAAGTACGCCGTTGATGAAACGAAACGAATCTTCCGCCCCGTATTCCTTGGCTATCTCGATGGCCTCATCGATGGTTATCTGGGCTGGTATGTCGCTCTGGTACAGTATCGAATAAACGGCCATCCGCAGGATGGCTACATCGACACGTTTGAGGCGCTCGAAGGTCCAATGCTCAAGATGAGCTGCTATGGCCTTGTCAACCTCGGCCATATTTTCAAGAGCTCCCGAGACAATCAATCCGGCAAATGTTTTCAGCTCATCATCAAGGGAGGCCGCTTTTTCGTCGCCTAGCCATGAAAAAGTGAGCAAATCCGCTACGGGAACACCGGACGCGTCCCAAGCGTACAAGGCCTGGAACGCAAGGATACGGGCTTTCCTGCGGGACGCCATCTTAGATCTTGCCTATGATCTTGATATCAGCCTGCTTGCGGAGCTGTACGAAGAGCTCTTCCAGGGCTTTCTTTATGAAGTCGCTTTCACGCTGCTGGGCAAGCAACTGCCCGATGTATTCCTGGACACTACTCTGCTGACCGAGCCGGTAGCTGTCGGAGAGTTCCAGCTGTCTCTGGGGATAATATTCCAGTCTTCTGACGATCCACCAACCAGCATCGTTCTCGAAGGGCGCAGAATTGGTACCATCCTTGAGTGAAAACACCGTATCAAAAAATTTCTGGCCGAACTGGCTTATGAATGTTTCACTGCGCTCGAAGAACAGGGCGTCCTTGCTGGCGCTATAGCCCCCCCCCTGTGCTTTGAGCCGGAGGGTATCAAAAGCCTCGCCACGATCCAGACGTTCGGAAAGGTCTTTCATCAAGGCTATAGCCTTGGTGCGCTCTGTCTCGGTACGGTCTTTGTAGGGGTAGAACAAAAAAGCAATGCGGACGGTATCAGGTCGCACCAGCTTGGCTTTGTACAACTCATAGGTCTTGATGACTTCATCGATGCCTATAGGCGGAATGGCAGCAATCTCCTTGCTTTTGGTTGTCATCAACCAGCGTTGCAGCAGTATCTGCTTGCGGTAATAGGAGCGTAGATCTGCAGCCGGTATACCCTGGTTGGCTAGATATGACTCAAACTGTTCGTCGGTGATATTTGTGCCAAGCTGGGCCTTGACCCGGGTCAGGTAGGCATCAACCTCGGCATCGCTGGCTTTTATTCCATCCCGTTCACACATCTGGTAAAAAAGGATGTCATTCACCACTGAATCGAAAAAATCCTTGCGGTCTGTATCGCTGAGCGTGGTCTTGCGCAAGGTTTCCACCCGGGCAACAACGTCGCGGAACTCCTTGTCGATGATTATTTCTGTTTTGGTAAGCTTG
>JAVEXH010000106.1:0-8195 GCA_034004175.1 Spirochaetia bacterium | reverse complement strand
GGACGACATCATCATCCCCAAGGAAAAGTACGACTACATCGAGATAGCCAACAAGCAGGTAGACGCCATCCAGAAGCAGTACCTCGCCGGCCATATAACCCAGGAAGAGCGCTACAACCAGGTGGTGGAAGTCTGGTCCAAGACCAATGAAGACGTCACCGCAGTGATGATGAAGACCCTTGAAAAGAGCATGAACGGCTTCAACAACATCCACATGATGGCCTACTCCGGCGCCCGTGGTTCCAAGAACCAGATCCGCCAGTTGGCTGGTATGCGTGGCCTCATGGCCAAGCCAGGTGGTGACATCATCGAGTTGCCGATCCGTTCAAACTTCAAGGAAGGCCTGTCGGTAATCGAGTTCTTCATCTCCACCAACGGCGCCCGCAAGGGTCTGGCGGATACGGCCCTGAAGACCGCAGATGCCGGTTACCTGACCAGGCGCCTCGTGGACATAGCACAGGATGTGGTCATCAACGAAGACGACTGCGGAACCATCAACGGTGTTGTCCACATGGCCATCAAGGATGGCGAGGAAATCGTAGAGGCCCTGCGTGAACGCATCATCGGCCGCTATACCCTGGAGCGAATCAAGCACCCGATCACCGGCGAGGTGATCATAGATGTAAACGAAGAGATCACCGAAGAGGTGGCCAATGCCATAGACGAAGCCGGCATAGAGCATGTCGTGATCCGCACGGTACTTACCTGCGAAGCCCAGCATGGCGTCTGCCGCAAGTGCTACGGCCGGAATCTGGCAACAGGCCGGACCGTGGACATCGGCGAGGCGGTGGGTATCATCGCTGCCCAGTCCATCGGCCAGCCTGGTACCCAGCTTACCATGCGTACCTTCCATATCGGCGGTGCCGCAACCAAGGCTTCCGAGGAAAACCGTGTATCCCTGAAGTACCCTGTGTATGTGACCGAGGTAGAGGGTCTGTACATCCCCATGCCCAATGGCCATTCGCTGTTTACCCGCAAGGGCTACCTGATGAGCTGCAAGGTCTTTGCCCAGTGGCCAGTGGAGAAGTCGGACAAGCTTCTGGTAGAGGATGGCCGCCGCCTTCTCAAAGGCGATGAACTGATCAAGCGCAAGAATGGCGAGATAGTAAAGGCTACCGAAATTTCCTATGCCAAGGTTATTGACGGCTACCTGCTGTCCATAGCCCAGGAAGCCCGCATCGAGATCAGGAATGGTTCCGATGTGCAGGTGAAGGTGGGCGATGTGGTTCCCGCAGGCGGAGCCCTGGCCATCTTCGACCCCTTCTCCGATCCCATCATCTCCGAGTTCGATGGTTATGTGCGCTATGAAGACATCATTCCCGGATCCACGCTCAAGGAAGAGATCAACGAGGAAACCGGCAACGTAGAGAAAAAGATAAACGAGTTCGGCACCTCCGACCGGGATGCCAAGCAGCCACGCATCGTAATCACCGATGAAGCAGGCAATGAAGTCTTCCAGTACCTCCTGCCAGGCGGTGCCTACCTCAATGTCGAAGACGGCGAGATAGTCAAAGCCGGTAAGACCCTGGCCAAGATACTCAAGGAAGGCGCCAAGGCCATGGACATCGTGGGTGGTCTCCCGCGGGTAGGCGAGCTGTTCGAGGCACGCAAGCCCAAGACCCCTACCGTACTGGCCATGGTATCCGGCAAGGTATCCTTCAAGGGCATAGCCAAGGGCAAGCGCATTGTCATGATCCTGGATATCTGGGGCAAGGAGTACAAGCATCTGGTACCCATGGGCCGCAGGCTCCTGGTGCGTGATGGTGACGTTGTGGAAGCCGGCGACAAGCTGTGTGACGGCAACCCCAATCCGCACGAAATCCTGAACATCCTTGGCGAGCATGCCTGTCAGCGCTTCATCATGGACGAGATACAGTCCGTGTATCGTGTCCAGGGCGTTACCATCAATGACAAGCATATCGGTGTAATCGTCCGCCAGATGATGAAAAAGGTGGAGATAGTAGCCCCGGGAGACACCCGCTTCATCTATGGCCAGCAGATAGACAAGTTCCGCTTCCATACCGAGAACAAGAGAGTGACTTCCGAGGGTGGTCAGGCTGCCATAGCCAGGCCACTGCTCATCGGTATCACCAGGGCTTCGCTCAAGATCGACTCCTTCATCTCCGCGGCTTCGTTCCAGGAAACCACCAGGGTGCTGACCGATGCGGCCATAGCAGGAGCCACCGACAGTCTCCACGGCCTCAAGGAGAACGTGGCCATTGGCCATCTGATACCAGCGGGCACGGGTATGAAGAACTACAAGGGTATCAGGCTGTCCGACGGAGAGAATGACGACCTGGATGTCTTCGTGGCAGAAGTGGTCGAGAAGCGCAAGAAAGAGCGTGAAATGGCGGCCTTGCCCTTCGGGGACGACCAGGCCTATGTCGAAGGCGCCGAGTTCGAAGAGGATACTGCCTTCGAGAACGATGAAGGCTTCAGTCCTGTGGATGAGGAAGTCACTGAAGAAGAGGATTGACCGGATTGACATGATGGGGTCAAGGATTCTATTGTAAGCAGTCGGCGCGTCCTTTGGGCGTGCTGCCTCAAGTATAGTACTCGTGTACCGAAGAAATAGGCCAGACGATGCTGACGTCAGGCCACAACAGGAGACGAAGGTTTAATGCCTACCATTAACCAATTGATTCGGATGGGCCGCAAACAGTCCATCTGGAAGACCAAGAGCCCGGCCCTCAATGAGTGCCCGCAGAAACGCGGCGTTTGTACCCGCGTCATGACGGTCACCCCGAAGAAGCCGAACTCGGCCCTCCGGAAGGTTGCCCGTGTTCGCCTTTCCCATGGTATCGAAGTCACCGCCTATATCCCGGGCGTTGGCCATAACCTCCAGGAGCATTCCGTTGTGTTGCTCAGGGGCGGCCGCGTCAAGGATCTTCCAGGTGTCCGGTACCATATCGTGCGTGGAGCCAAGGATACCCTTGGTGTCGCGGATCGCAAGCAGGCCCGTTCAAAATACGGTGCCAAAAAGCCAAAGGCCTAAGGAGGCGCGGGTATGGGACGGAAGAAAAAGTCCGAAGACCGCGGCCATCAGCCTGATGCGCGGTACAACAGCCTTACGGTAACCAAGTTCATCTGCCGCATGATGTGGGAGGGCAAGAAGTCCACCGTAACCACCATCATGTATGACGCAATGGCCAAGCTGCAGGAAAAATCCGGAGCCCCCGCGCTCGACGCGTTCATGAAAGCCATGGACAATGTCAAGCCGGTGGTAGAGGTGAAGTCCAGGCGGGTCGGCGGTGCGACGTACCAGGTACCAATCGAAATCCGTGAAGTCCGGCGCGAGGCCCTGGCCATGCGCTGGCTCATCGGAGCGGCGCGCAAGCGTTCCGGCCGTTCAATGGCCGACAGACTGGCTGCGGAGCTCGCCGATGCCTTCAACAGCACCGGTACTGCAGTCAAGAAGCGCGAAGATACGCATCGCATGGCAGAGGCCAACAAGGCCTTCGCTCACTACCGCTGGTAGTTTGCTACCAATGGTAGTACCCGGATCAGGCGAAGGGCTTGTATAGTCCTCGTCTGCACCATATAATGCGTGGACTCGCGCTCGGCGCAGGACCCGCTATTCCTTTTTAAACCAGTCTAGGAGGATACGAATGGCGAAAGAGAAGTTCAATCGTACCAAGCCCCACATGAATGTTGGTACCATCGGACACATCGACCACGGCAAGACCACCCTGAGCGCGGCCATTACCATGTACTGCGCAAAGAAATTCGGTGACAAAGCCCTCAAGTACGATGATATCGACAATGCACCTGAAGAGAAGGCCCGTGGTATTACCATCAATACCAGGCATCTCGAGTACCAGTCGACCAAGAGGCACTATGCCCACATCGACTGTCCCGGCCATGCCGACTACATCAAGAACATGATCACCGGCGCAGCCCAGATGGATGGGTCTATCCTCGTCGTCTCCGCTCCCGATTCCGTCATGCCCCAGACCCGCGAACACGTCCTCCTGGCCCGCCAGGTTGGTGTGCCCGCGATGGTCGTTTTCCTCAACAAGATCGACCTTCTTGACGATCCCGAGCTGGTTGAACTGGTGGAGCAGGAAGTCCGTGACCTCCTGAACTTCTATGGTTTCCCCGGTGACGACACCCCGATCATCAAGGGTTCTGCTTTTGCCGCCATGACCAACCCCGACGACGCCGAGGCCACCAAGTGCCTCGACGAATTGCTGGACGCCATGGATAGCTTCTTTGCGGACCCCGAGCGTGTGACTGACAAGCCCTTCCTCATGCCTATCGAAGACGTGTTCTCCATCTCCGGCCGCGGCACCGTCGTAACCGGCAAGATCGACCGCGGTATCGTAAAGGTGAACGAGGAAGTCGAGATCGTCGGTATCAAGACGACCAAGAAGACTGTCTGTACCGGTGTCGAAATGTTCAACAAACTCCTCGACGAAGGTCAGGCTGGTGACAACATCGGCGCTCTTCTCCGCGGTATCGACAAGAAAGAAGTAGAGCGTGGACAGGTTCTGGCCAAGCCAGGCAGCATCAATCCCCATGCCAAGTTCAGGGGTCAGGTGTACGTGCTGAACAAGGAAGAGGGTGGACGCCACTCTCCTTTCTTCACCGGCTATCGCCCCCAGTTCTACTTCAGGACCACGGACATCACCGGCTCTGTTACCCTGCCCGCAGGCAAGGAAATGGTTATGCCCGGTGACAACACCGAGATCGATGTAGAACTGATCTACCCCGTAGCCATGGAAAAAGGACTCAAGTTCGCTATTCGCGAAGGCGGTCGCACCGTAGCTTCAGGTCAGGTCATCGAGATCCAGGCATAAACAGCACCGAATTCGTTATGGCAGCGCCCCTTGCGGGGCGCTGTTTTTTTTGTGCCTGCTTTCTCGGAGCTTCAATGAAAATTATTGCTGGAATGCTGGTTCAGGTGTATCATTCTCTACGGGTTTGAAACCAGTTCAATATCCAAAATATGTCGATACTGTCGTTTCAAATTCTGGCATATGGGTTTTTGCCCATATATTTTTTCTAAAAGGAGATGCATCATGAAATCACGTTTATCGTGGATGGTAACCCTGCTACTCGTGTTGGCATTGGTGAGTGGCTTTGTGGGTTGTGCAAAAAAGGCAGAAGAAGCAGTAATTGCCGAACCTGAACCTACAGGACCTGTCACTATCGAATTCTGGCACGCCATGACAGGCAAGAATGCCGAGAATGTGCAGTTGCTGGCTGATCAGTTCAATGCCACCCAGCAAAAATACATCGTAACGCCAGTGTTCAAAGGTTCCTATAGTGACACCATGAACGCAGGTATCGCAGCATTCCGTGCCAACCAGGCACCCCATATCATCCAGGTTTACGAGGTAGGAACCGCGACCATGATGGCGGCCAAAGGCGCTGTCAAACCAGTACATCAATTGATGAAGGATTTTGGCCAGAAATTTGATCCGACCATCTACATACCCACCATCACTAGTTACTACTCGACATCCAAGGGTGAGATGCTGTCCCTGCCCTTCAATTCTTCTACATCAGTCATGTATTACAACAAGGATGCCTTCCGCAAGGCAGGCCTGGATCCCGAGAAACCCCCGGTAACCTGGCCTGAATTCTTCGAGATGGCCAAGAAGCTGAAAGCCTCCGGGATGGAAGGTGGTTTTACCACCAACTGGATTTCCTGGATCCAGCTTGAAAACTTCGCTGCCTGGCACAACCTGCCCTTTGGTACCAAGGCCAATGGTTTTGAAGGTCTGGATACTGAACTTGTCTTCAACGCGCCACTTACGCTCAAGCATTTCGAGACCATTGCACAACTCGCCAAGGACAAGGTCTTCATTTATGGCGGTCGTGAAAACAAAGCCAATCCGCTCTTCTCGTCAGGACAGGTTGGATTGCATTTCGAGTCGATCGGTGGCTATGCCAATTTCAAGAACACCTGCAAGTTTGACTTCGGTGTTGCACGTCTGCCATATTATCCCGACGCACCTGGTGCTCCCCAGAATACCATCATCGGAGGAGCAAGTCTCTGGGTTTTCGAAGGCAAGACCAAATATGAGTACGAAGGTATAGCAGACTTCTTCAGTTTCCTTTCCAAGCCTGAATCCCAGGCCCAGTGGCATCAGAATACCGGTTATCTGCCGATCACCACCGCTGCGTACGAACTGACGAAGTCCCAGGGTTTCTATGACAAGAATCCTGGTCCCGAAGTTGCCATCAAGCAGCTGCTCAACAAGGCTCCGACCCCCAACTCCATGGGCATACGCTTTGGAAACTTCAACATCATCCGTGAGATCGAAGATCAGGTCTGGGAAGATATCCTCGGAGGCAAGATCAGCGTTAAGGACGGACTTGCAAAGATGGTTTCCGAAGGTAACGCAAAGCTGAGGGAATTCGAGCAACTCAACAAATAGACTTCATGTTCCGGTAATCAGGAGATCTGTCAGATCTCCTGATCGCTTGCCATGCCGCTCCCGTTCTGCGGGAGCGGTTTCAGCCCCATTGATCCTAATCCTGCAATCGGGAACCCGTATGTCCAATCAGTATGAATTCAAGAGCAGGTTGCTACCGTACTTGCTTGTTTTGCCGCAGATGGTCATTGTTGTTGTATTTTTCTTCTGGCCATCAGCCCAGGCCATCTGGCAGTCATTCTTCCTTCAGGATCCATTTGGCGGCAAGTTGATTTTTGTGGGAATCGATAATTATCTCAAATTGTTTTTTGATCCTTCATCTTCGTACATTGATTCGTTTCAGGTATCAATGGCATTTGCACTTGCTGTAACTTCATTGTCCATGGGTTTTTCATTGTTCCTTGCTGTGCAGGTGAACAGGAAGATGAAGTTGTCGACATTTTACAAGACAATGCTTATATGGCCGTATGCGGTAGCTACGATGGTTGCCGGCGTTCTCTGGTTGTTCATGTTCAATCCAAATGTAGGCGTCATAGCCTGGCTGCTCAAACAGAAACTTGGCATTGAATGGCAGCATCTCCTGAACACAGACCAGGCTTTCCTGCTCATAACCCTGGCTGCAAGCTGGAAGCAGATATCGTATAACTTTGTCTTCTTCCTTGCCGGATTGCAGAGCGTTCCAGCGGATCTCGTGGAAGCTGCTGCCATTGATGGTGCCGGACCGGTGAGAAGATTCTGGACCATAATTTTTCCTCTTTTGTCACCGACTACCTTCTATCTGCTTGTGATGAATCTCGTGTACGGGTTTTTTGAGACCTTCCCGATTGTGCACCAGGTAACTGCTGGTGGTCCGGGAAAATCAACGAGTATTCTGGTTTACAAGGTATGGAGGGATGGTGTGATCAATCTTGATCTCGGTGGATCCTCCGCCCAATCAGTAATCCTGATGATCCTGGTCATCGGGCTGACTGTCATTCAGTTTCGCTTCATAGAGCGACGTGTCAACTACTAGGGGGAACTGCCATGACTGAACATTCACTGCTGAGACGGATTACCCCCCACCTGTACGTGTGGATAGCCATCTTGATCCTGGTATTTCCTCTCTGGCTGGTATTCGTCGCTTCTACCCGTACGAGCATGGAGATATTGGCTGCGCCTATGCCACTGACTCCCGGTCCGCATTTTCTGGAAAACTACAAAGCAGCGATCCTGCAAGGTAACAAGAATCTTGGTGCTTCGGCATTCATGATGCTGAAGAACTCGATGATAATGGCCCTTGGAATTTCCACCGGCAAGATTCTGATATCCCTGCTTGCTGCTTTTGCAATAGTATTTTTCAATTTCAGGCTTCGCAGCTTCTGCTTCTGGAGTATTTTTGTAACACTGATGTTGCCGGTAGAGGTCCGTATCATGCCGACATACAAGGTCATTTCTGATCTTGGCATGCTGAACAGCTATGCAGGGCTCATACTGCCGATGGTGGTCTCTGCTACAGCGGTATTTCTGTTCAGACAGTATTTCATGACCATTCCAAGGGAGATGGCCGAGGCATCCCAGATAGATGGAGCTTCATCCGTACAGTTTTTCTGGCACGTCCTGTTGCCTATGACCAGGACTCCGATTGCTGCCATGTTTGTTATTCAATTCATTTATGGATGGAATCAATACCTGTGGCCTCTTCTGATAACAACAAAACAGAATTTCTATACCATCCTGATCGGGATCAACCGGATGCTGTCCGGAGCGGATGTGGTAATCGAGTGGCAGATTGTCATGGCCACAACGCTGTTGGCCATGATACCCCCAGCCTTC
>JAVEXH010000105.1:0-8232 GCA_034004175.1 Spirochaetia bacterium | reverse complement strand
CAGCCCTCGAGTACCCAGGCTCCGCTCATGCGCCCGGCCAGGCCCATAAGCGTACGCTCTATGCCCTCCCGGCTGGCGTATGAAGACAGCCACGACATGCCAACCAGCCAGGGGTAGGCTTTGGCAAAGCCCGGACTGTGGTAGGCTTTTGTCTGGCCCAGCCTGGTATATACAGAGGCGCAGAAAACCTCCAGGCCCTGACCGCACAGCGGCTTGCCCCAGCTCTCCCATTCGGATGCCAGCACGTGGTCCCAGAAAATGTCTGCCAGAATGCCCGAGGTGAACCGTGGCGCTCCAGCCCCGGCAATGGCCTGGCGGAATTCCCTGAATACCGGATGGTGGTCGGTGTACCCGTCTATGTCACGGTGCTGGCGTATCCCTGTCTGTATGCCCGGAGGGTAAGACTGCAGAACCTGGCCCGTGAAGTGGTCTGCCATCAGTGCACCGGTACATTCCTGGCCTTCTGTATCAGGGAGGGTTGAACAGGCGAGGATTGCATGGGCCAGGAGGTTCATCTATCGCTCGAAGCTGTCGGGAAAGTCAGGCTGACCATCGGTTATGACCCTGCCCAGTGGATGGGCTTCCGCCTCGGTTACAAGCGGGTCCGGAGCAAACAGGGCCGGCCACATGGTTCCCCTTGTCATGACTGGGGAAGCACTCATACGGTTGGTTATGCGCCCATCAACCTCGGCAGCGCTCATGCTGGCAGGATCCATGATGCATTCCGGCCTCCGCTCTGATCCGCTGGCCGCCCCGTCCATTGCAACCGCATTGCTCACACCATAGCGGAAGCTCCATAGCGTACCGTACATGGGTACGAAGGTGCTTGCCGTGCTGACCACCGGGAAGACCGCCCCCAGCGTCTTGTCTATGCACGCAAAGGCCGCCTGCCTGGAAGCCGATGACTCGCCGTGCATCACGAAGATGCCCCGCCCGCCGCGCATGGTTTTTTTCACCTCGGTAAAAAATTCCCTGGTGTACAGGAAGCGGGCCGGCCCTTCGGGGTCGGTCATGTCCATGATCACCACATCGTAGCCAGGCTGGGTGCTGCATCCCCGGGAAGAAGCCGCTGCCTGCACAAAGGCCCTGCCGTCGCCGAAGATGCAGTGCACCCGGGGATCGTCAAAGGCGCCTGCATTTATATGGGCCAGATGCTCCCGGGAGAATTGCACCACCGCTTCGTCCAGTTCCGCAAAGTCCACCTGTTGAACTGTCTTGTGCTTCAGAACCTAGCGCAGTATCCCCCCATCGCCGCCGCCTATCACCAGCACCCGCTGTGGATCGGGATGGGCCAGCATGGCCGGATGCACCATGGGTTCGTGGTAACGGTATTCCCATTTCTCTGAAACCTGGGTTGCACCGTCCAGCAGCAATACGCGCCCGAAGGCCTCGGTCTCCACGAGTTCGGCCTTCTGGTAGGGCGTGGCAGTGGAGACCAGGGTTTTGCCGGCATCGTAGTGGTAGCCTTGGTGGGCATTCAGCCGTTCGCGAATCTCACGGCGTGGGAGTTTCCCGCGGGGCAAGGATTCCCCCTGGCGCGGGTCCCCACGGGTATCGGTTTTTGGCAATGCCACTCTCAGCCGCCCCTGGCGTTCAGGGCCTTGCACTCGAAAATTTCCTGCACCTCAAGTTCAAGGGCTTTCTTTATCCGTTTGCGCTCGGCCGGAACCAGATTGGTCACATCACCGCCAAAGAGGAACTCCGACAGCCGTATCTCCCGCTTGCGCATCTTGGTATGGAAGTTGTTGTCCGAGATTATGTTCACATCGTAGGCTACATAGTCGCGCAGTATATCGTCTGTGATATAGTCCTGTATGGAAGAAATATCATGATCTATGAACAGCTTGCGTCCGAGGTTGTCCCTGGTGAAGCCACGGACCTTGTAGTCCATGATCACCACCTCCGCCTCAAAGCTCTCGATGAGGTAGGGCAGGGCGGACAGCGGGCTTATCATGCCGCAGGTGGCTATGTCCACATCAACCCTGAAGCTGGCAATGCCGGATAGATGGTTGTACTCGGGGTAGGTGTGTATGGCTATGTGGCTCTTGTCCAGGTGCCCCACCACCAGAGGTGACGGAGCGGCCATGGCTGGCTCTGGTTGCGCTTCCAGGCAGGCCTGGCTGGCCGGATTGCCATCGCAGCCCCCGGGTATGGAAAAGTCTGTTTTCATGTACGGGGTACCCGCGCCTATCACCGAGTGTTCCTCGTTCAGCAGGGCCACCACGCTGGCGCCCCGGGGATCGTAATCCTGGGTGGATATGTGCACGAGCCTGGCGTTTATGATGCGCGTCACCTCGGCTACTATGGTCTCCAGCCTGCCGGAGTTGTACTCCTCGTCTATGTATTCAAGGTACTCTATCTGCGACTCCCGCGACCGGGCATAACAGATATCGTAGATATTGAAGCTCAATGACTTCGTCAGGTTGTTGAAACCCTCCAGTTTTATCTTCTGGCCTTGTACGCGCTTTATCAATTCGCCCAGGTCCCCCTCTGCTCTCATGGTAACCCGATGTTGTTGCACCGGACGATCATTGTACGCGCCTTGCAAGGATTGGTAAAGGTCTTTACCTGCTTCTGTCCAGGAAGGGGCACCTTTGTAAAAGGTTCCCCTCCCCGGGCCCCTCCCTTCCAAAAATGCGGCTGGCAGGGAGAGAAGTGATGTCCAGCCAGGACTGACCAAGGCCATGGCGGAACTGGAAGTCGACATGGATGAATTTGCGAAAAATATCTATAAGTATTAGACTATATCCGTATCATTCAAGTCGAGGATCGAGGAGGTAGTATGTCTTCTTTGGCAAAGATCATCGCGGCGACCAAATTTCCGGTTGTAACCATCAAACCGGTGGACAAGGTCTCGGCTGCTGTAAAGGTCATGGCAGAAAAGAACATTGGCGCGGTTCTCGTAATGGATGGGGATACACTGGTGGGTATACTGTCCGAGCGGGACTTGCTCAAGAAATTGCTCGCCGCCGAAAAAGCCGCCAAGGATACCCCGGTGTCGACAGTCATGACAAAGCATCCCTATTGCACCGACCTGGACGCATCCATAGACTCCTGCATAGCTCTCATGTCAAAGCACCGCTTCAGGCACCTCCCGGTACTGGATGCAAACAAGAAACTGATCGGCATGGTGTCAATGGGCGACCTGGTGAAGACCACCATAGAAGAGCAGGCCTTCATGATCGACCAGTTCGAGCGCTACGTTTCAACCGGGACGTACTGAGTTCTGGCAGAGCGTGGAGTGAATGTGGTTTTTTGACCGGAGATAGTATACCGGATTCAAGTTGACGCTCTCTGTTTGATTGGCAGTGTCCCTTCTACTGATTGTCAGTGTTATTGTCTCATCTTCTTGCTGTGTAAGGTGCCGATGATTTCATATGCTCCCCCTTGTTCTTATATTCCTTATATGTTAAAAATTATCTATATAGAAATGCACATATATGACTGGATTGCTTCACATTGGAGGGCTTATGACATATCTCATTGTAGGTGGCGTAGCGGGGGGAGCAGCTACGGCTGCCCGTCTCAGAAGGAATGACGAGAAAGCTGTCATCATCATTTTCGAGCGGGGAGAATACATCTCATACGCCAACTGCGGTTTGCCGTATTATCTTGGTGAAACCATCAAGGAGCGGGACAAACTCTTTGTCGAGACTGCAGAATCGTTCAAAAGAACACTGGATGTGGATGTACGAATTTCCTGCGAGGTAACGGATATCGACAAGGACGCCAAAACCGTCGGTGTCAAAGACAGGAAGAGCGGGAGGGAATACCGTGAAGCCTATGATGTCCTCATCCTGTCACCAGGAGCCGAGCCTTTGCGGCCGCCGATCCCCGGCATACAGTCAAAGCGGATTTTTGCCCTGCGCAATGTGCCTGATGTAGATGCCCTCAAGGGTTTTGTGGATGAGAAGCGCCCCCGGAGGGCAGTCGTTGTTGGCGCTGGATTCATCGGCATGGAAGTGGCCGAGAATCTGTACGACCGCGGGGTGAATGTAACCATAGTCGAAATGGCCGACCAGGTGATGGCGCCCCTTGATTTTGAGATGGCCGCCCAGATCCATGATCACCTCAAGGCCAAGAAGGTGGAACTCTACCTTTCCGATGGGGTGAAGGAATTCCGTGAGGAAGATGGCAGACTCACTATCCTTCTGAACAGTGGCAGTGAAATCCATGCTGACCTCGCCGTGCTGTCCATCGGCGTCCGTCCTGAAACAGCCCTTGCCAAGGCGGCAGGGATCAACGTCAATCGTGGAATCCTTGTGAACGGTTACATGGAGACATCCGCACCGGGTATCTATGCCTTGGGTGATGCAGCCGAATTCAGTTGGCCTGTCACCGGAAAGAGCGGCATCACACCCCTGGCCGGGCCGGCGGGCAAGCAAGCCCGGATTCTGGCAGACAATCTGGTCTACGGCAGGAAGAAGTCCTACCAGGGTGCCATCGGTACTGCAATTGCCAAGATTTTTGACCTCACCGTGGCAGTTACCGGTGTAGCCGGAAAAGTGCTTGAAAAAGAGGGCGTCAAGACTGCTGCCGTCATTACCCATGGGTTTTCCCATGCCGGGTATTACCCCGGTGCCTTGCCAATGGTGCTCAAGCTCAACTACAACCCTGAGGACGGGAAGATCCAGGGAGCCCAGATAGTCGGCTATGACGGCGTGGACAAACGCATAGAGATGATAGCTGCTGTGCTCAGATCCGGAGGTGCTATCGAGCAGCTCACCGAACTGGAGCAGGCCTACGCGCCACCCTATTCGTCATCCAAGGACCCGGTGAATATCCTGGGCTTCACTGCAGAAAACGTGTTCCTTGGCCGCAGTCACCATACCAGTGCACTCCAGCTGAAAGGGCTTCTGGAACAGGATACCGGGAAACCATTCCTTCTGGATGTCCGCACTCCGGATGAGTATGCCATGGGGTCCCTGCCGGGTTCAGTAAATATCCCCAAGGATGAGGTGCGTACCCATCTGGCCGGAATTCCACGGGACAGGAAAATCATTGTCATCTGCGGCGTTGGTCTCAGATCTTACCTGGTGGAACGTATCCTCAAGCAGAATGGGTACCAGGATGTCAGTATCCTCTCGGGAGGGCTCAAGGTCTATCATCCGGCTGTAGCCGATCAATCCAACCGTTCCATCTTCACCGAATATGAAACCGGCTACGAGCCAGGCCGGGAAAACGAAGCGGATGCAGCCCGGTCTCCCATCACGGTCCTTGAGGTTGATGCCTGCGGTCTGCAGTGCCCAGGCCCCATACTGAAACTCAAGACAGAAATCGACAGGATCAAACCGGGCGAACGTCTTCTGCAGAGGGCTTCGGACCCGGGCTTTGCCAGGGACGTACAGTCCTGGTGCAATATGACTGGTCATAGGCTGGTGTCCCTGAAGGAACAGAAGGGTATCATAGAAGCGGTTATCCAGCGATCCGGTGGCCCGGTACAGCCGGTTGGGACTGCTACGGGAGTCCAGGTGCTTTCCCGGACTGCAAACGAGATGAGCCTCATCTGTTTTTCCGATGATATGGACAAGGCTCTGGCTTCGCTGGTGATAGCCAACGGAGCACTGGCCTCGGGTAAGAAGGTCACCATTTTCTATACCTTCTGGGGGCTGGACATCATAAAGAAGCAGGTCAAACCGCGGGTCAGGAAAACTCTCATGGGTCGTATGTTCGGTATGATGCTTCCCGGGCACAATGGCAAACTCAAGCTGTCAAAACTGAACATGGGCGGTATGGGCGCGTTCATGATGAAGGGCATAATGAAGCACCAGAAGATAGACAATCTTGAGACCATGCTGCGTACTGCCCTGGACAACGGAGCCGAGCTTATCGCCTGCCAGATGTCCATGGATGTGATGGGCGTGAAGCGTGAAGAACTCCTTGACGAGGTTCAGATCGGGGGAGTGGCCAACTATCTGGAAGCCGCCACCCATGCAGGGATCAACTTGTTTATCTGATGTAGTATTCCCGACATCAGCTGTGCTGTGACTGTCTGCCGGAAGTTGGGACACGATGGATTTCTTCATCGATTCCCTGCTTCCGGCTTGAAATTGTCTTTCTATACAAATACATAATTCATCAAAGCTGGCTGCAATGCCAGGGAACATTCTTGCCAGTGCCATCAGGGAAGCAGGCGGAGGAATGGGTCCTGCAAGGAATACTTCAGCCTTTGGCTGGTCATTAAAGGCTGGCATGGGCGGTATGGGCGGCGGTGTAAATAAAAAACCGCGCCCCTGCGGGCGCGGCTGTTAAGGCTCTATCAGCGTCTGGATTTAGTAATCCATGCGTTGCCCTGTCGGGCTCCGCGTGCTGCAGGGAAATTCATTGACGTGTGCGCTGGAAGCGCACGGCGCAAGCCGCCCCTATGAATGCTTCGCATCCGTGCTGCCCTTGCAGCTCGTCTTTCCCGGTGCATGGGCGGCGGTTTAAACAAAAACCGCGCCCCTGCGGGCGCGGCTGTAAAGGCATAATCAGGCTGCTGGATTAATAATCCATGCCGCCCATGCCGCCCATGCCACCCATTCCGCCGCCGGCGCCGCCCATGGGGGCTGCTTTTGGTTCGGGTAGGTCGGTGATGGCGCATTCGGTGGTCAGCATGAGGCTGGCAACACTGGCTGCGTTCTGCAGGGCAGAGCGGGTAACCTTGGCGGGATCGATGATACCGGCCTTGACCATGTCCACCCATTCCATCTTGGCTGCATCGAAGCCGATGCCCTTCTTTTCGCTCTTGGCGCGGTCGGCCACGATGGCCCCGTCTATGCCGGCATTCTCGGCAATCTGGCGGATCGGCTCTTCAAGGGCGCGCTTGACGATCTTGTAGCCAACCTTTTCATCGTCGCCGAGCTTGTCTGCACCGTTCTTGTCCAATGCAATGGCTGCCTGGATAAGGGCCAGACCACCGCCGGGTACGATGCCTTCTTCAATGGCTGCGCGGGTGGCCGACAGGGCGTCTTCCACACGGTGCTTCTTTTCCTTCATCTCGACTTCGGTGGCAGCCCCTACGTTGATGACCGCTACGCCGCCGGCAAGCTTGGCCAGGCGTTCCTGGAGCTTCTCGCGGTCGTAATCGCTGCTGGTCTCTTCGATCTGGGCCTTGATCTGGCCTTTGCGGTCGTCGATATCCTTCTGCTTGCCGTTGCCGTTGATGATCGTGGTGTTGTCCTTGTCGATCTTTACGGTCTTGGCCTGGCCGAGCTGGCTCATCTCGGTGTTCTCGAGCTTCATGCCAAGTTCTTCGGAGACCACTTCACCACCGGTCAGGATGGCAATGTCTTCGAGCATGGCCTTGCGGCGGTCGCCGAAGCCGGGAGCCTTGACGGCGCACACGTTGATGGTGCCGCGGAGATGGTTGACCACGAGGGTAGCCAGGGCTTCGCCGTCTACGTCCTCGGCTACGATGACCAGGGGCTTGCCGGTCTGGGCAATCTTCTCCAGCACAGGAAGAAGGTCCTTCATGGAAGAGATCTTCTTGTCGTGGATCAGGATATAGGGATTCTCGAACACGCTGGTCATGGTGTCGCGGTTGGTGACAAAGTAGGGAGAGAGATAGCCACGGTCAAACTGCATGCCTTCGACAAAGTCGATGGTGGTGTCCATGGTCTTGGACTCTTCAACGGTGATGACACCATCCTTGCCGACCTTCTCCATGGCATCAGCAATCTGGGCACCGATTTCCATGTCGTTGTTGGCTGAAACGGCTGCAACGTGGGCAATCTCGTCTTTTTCCTTGATATCCTTGGAATTCTTGCGGATTTCCTCGATGGCTACTTCAACGGCCTTGTCCATGCCGCGCTTGAGGCTCATGGGATCCATGCCAGCGGCAACGGCCTTGAGGCCTTCTTTTACCATTGAGTAGGCAAGTACGGTGGCAGTTGTGGTACCATCACCGGCTACATCATTGGTCTTGGTTGCTACTTCCTTGAGCAGCTGGGCTCCCATATTTTCGTAGGCATCCTCCAGCTCGATTTCCTTGGCGACAGAAACGCCGTCCTTGGTTACTGTGGGAGCGCCGAATTTCTTGTCCAGGAGGACGTTCCGGCCCTTGGGACCGAGGGTAACCTTGACCGCGCGCGAGATCTGCTCGACGCCGGCCAGGAGCCTTCTCCTGGCCTCTTCGCTGAAGAGTAGTTGCTTTGCCATTTCTTGTATCTCCCTTTCTTTCGTGGGTGTGCCGCCCTCCGTCGACCAGCTCGTGCGTTCCTGCTTTTATGCTGAATCAGCACAAGTGAGCCG
>JAVEXH010000104.1:0-8232 GCA_034004175.1 Spirochaetia bacterium | reverse complement strand
GTATCATAATCAAGTTTTTTTGTCGTGTTTATCACCGCAACATGCCTTTCTGCATGGTTGTATTGTTTTGTTGAAGATTTCTGCTGCAGGTGAATTCAGCCATGTGCAAAATCCAGCCATGTGCAAAATCCAGGTGCTGGCTTGCAGGTGATACAAGACCGGAGTATTCTTCTTTTCCTATGCACCATCCGTACATGAGGCCGATAGGTTCGGCCAGACCTGATGTCCGCCTGAAAACTCCCGAGCTCTGTCCCCCGGCGCTGGCCTTGCTCCGGATTCTGGCCTGGCCATACCTCTCACTGGTTCTTGGCTATAGAGCTGTGGAAATACGCGGTACAGGAAGGCTTGTCGAGGCATTCCTTGCCCACTTGTCAGGCCGGGCCAGGACTATCCTGGCTTTCCGTCATTCCTATGGGGATGAAGCTCAGCTTATGGGCTGGGTCTTCCTGCGGGGAGTTGCCAGACAGGCCCGCAAGTTGGGAGTACGGCTGCCCTATCCGCCCCATGCCTTGTTTGTCCATGGCTATGAAGTGCCCCGCTGGGGTGGCCCCTTGTTGCGGTGGCTACTGCCAAGGGTGGGAGCCATGCCTGTCCACCATGCCAAGATCGACAGTGCGGGCATGGCCAGAATCAAGGATGCCATAATCAACGGCCGCTATCCCCTGGCACTTGCCCCTGAAGGCCAGGTCAGCTATGCCAGCGAGTGGCTCCCGCGCCTGGAACAGGGAACGGTCCGCCTTGGCATGGCGGCCGCAAACGAACTGGATCTCGGCGGCCACACCGAGCCTGTCCAGGTCATCCCGATTTCGATCCACCACCGGTACGGTCCGGAGGCCATGCCATCCCTGGAGCGCCTTGTTGAAAGCATTCTTGTGTTTGCCGGGCTTGAGCCACGCCCGGGATCAAGCATCCGTGAACGGCTTGAGTCCGGCGCGGAAAGAATCCTTATTCTGGCAGAAGAGAATTATGGCCTGAATGGGGGACAGAGCTCGGAGTCGAGCCAGAAACGGGGACAGAGCCCGGAACCTGGCCAGGAACGGGGACAGAGCTCGTCCCGGGACGAACGACTTGCCCTGGTGATATCCCATGCTCTTGATGCAGGCGAGCGCATCCTGGGTTTGAGCCATGGTACCGGTGACCCCATCGAGCGGGTATACCGCATCAGGCAGGCTGGCTGGGACCGGGTGTTTCTGGAAGGGACAGACCCGCGACGGTTGCCGGCTCTGGAGCGAGCCTTGGCCGACAGGAGGGCAGGTGAGGCCTGGTATGCAATGCGGCACATGGAACTGGTGGACTTCTGCTGGTATTTCCGCTGTGAGCCGCCGGAGCAGACTGCCCCGTTGCACCTTGTGGTGGAGTATGCCCAGAATCTGTGGGATTTCGGCAGCCGACTGGCAGGAGGCGCCATCTCTGAACGGGTAACCGTCAAACCAAAAAAGGCTGTGGTTGTAATAGGCGAGGCTCTTGATCTGAGTGCCAGGCTTCCTGAATGGCGGAAGAACCGCAAGGCAAACGTAGCTGGGACTACCGCCGACCTGGGGTCGGCCTATCTATCGTGCATCGAGGAGATCAGACATGGGAAATGATACTACCGTTGGCAGGGTGAGGCTCAAGGTCCGGGAAAAACTGGGTTTCGGTGTGGCCGATCTGGGTGGCAATCTGTTTTTCACCGCCATGGGATTCTGGTCCATGAATTACCTGACCGACACTGTTGGCCTGCCTGCGGCACTGGCGGGGTTTGCCGTGATGGTAGCCAAGATCTGGGATGCCGTTACTGATCCCTTGATGGGTTATATCTCCGACCGGACTGTTTCCAGGCTGGGCCGCAGGCGCCCGTATCTGCTGTATGGCGCCATCCCCCTGGCTCTGACGGCCTGGTTTTTCTTTTCCGCTCCGACCATTGAGGATCCCGTGGCGCTGACCATCTGGGCTCTGGTGTCGCTGTGCCTGCTCAATACTGCCTATACCGTGGTGAACATTCCCTATGGATCCCTCACGCCGGAGATGACCAAGGACTATCATGAACGGACCAGCCTGAACGGCTATCGTTTCGGGTTTGCGGTCATCGGAACCATACTGGGGGCCGGTGCCGTTCTGCCCCTGGTTGGCCTGATGCCGGACCGCCGTACGGGATTCTCCCTGGTCGGACTGGTCTTCGGACTTGTCATGGCGGTGACAGCCATCATCACCGGTCTTTCGGTTCGTGAGAGGCCCCATGACGGGGACAGACCCCAGGGGTTCTTCAAGACCTATGCTGTGGTATTCAGGAACAAACCCTATCTGGTGCTGCTGTTCTCCTACATGCTCTATCTCAGTGGCCTCAATTTCCTGTCCGGCATTCTGGTGTACTACATGAAATACATCCTGAATGACGAAGCACTGACGACCCCCGCCATGCTGCTGCTACTGGTGATTGCCATGGTCTTCATACCGATCAGCGTCATCCTGTCAAAGCATATCGGCAAGAAGAAGGTGTACCAGCTCTGTTTTGGCATCATGGCTACAGCCTGCATGGGCATCTTCTTCCTGGGGCACCGTACGGCTCCAGGAGTGACTCTCGGCTTCATGGCCCTTGCAGGCGTGGGCCTTGGTTTTGGTTATGTCCCGCCCTTTGCCATGTTGCCGGATGCAATAGAGGTGGAAGCGGTGGCTACGGGCAAGCGACGGGAGGGAGCTTACTATGGCATCTGGACCTTTGTTGCCAAGCTCGGGCAATCCCTTGCCACCGCGGTGCTGGGGTTCATTCTGGCGGCAGCCAGGTATGTGCCTGATGTGAGCCAGGGTCCTGAATCGATATTTGCCATGAGACTGCTGATAGGTCCCATCCCTGCAGTCATACTGGTGGCCGGCATACTATTGATACAGTTCTATCCCATAGACGAGAGGGCGTATGCTGCCATCATGGCCGGGAGGGAGCCTGCCTGATGGCAGGTGTCAGCCTTGTCTGGCTGTGCCTGCGACTGCGACCGGCAGCTCTGTCCCTGTAAACGGCAGGCAGCTCTACCGGCAGCTCTGTCCCTGCAGGCTACGTTGCAGGGCTAGCTCTGTCCCCGCAAGCTACAAGCTCAGAGCTTGTTCGAGGCAATGATGGCTTCTTCCCGGGTTTCGTGGATGTCCAGGATTTTGTCGATGCGGACCAGTTCGAACAGGAGTTGAATGGCCTTTGCGGCACAACAGACCCTGAAATCGCCATTGCGTTCACGCAGTGTCCGCAGGATTGACAGCAGGGCTCCAAGTCCGGTTGAGTCTATGAAGGTGACACCTGTCAGATCGAGTATGACTTTCTTTGCAGTGCCTACGCAGGAGCCTGCCTGGACCTTGAACTCCTTGGTGTTGCTGGAGTCCAGATGACTGTTTCTCCATTCGAGAATGCAGATGTCCCCCACCTGCCGCTTCTGCATAACTATTTGGCTCATCAGACACTCCTGTCGTCATTATCGGGATAATGGTTCCAGATGACAAATTTTACGTGCATAGCCAGTCCGGATTCGCTATAATCGGTTTCACGATCATGAATAAAGTACCAACGGCTGATTCCGGACCACCTATGCTCCTCATCGTTGATGATGATCCTGTGGTTGTGGAATTGATCAGTCTGTATGCCAGGGAAGCAGGGTTCGGTCCCGCAGTCGGTGCTGGTACTGCCGCCGAGGGTCTGACAGCCCTCAGGAATGGCCATTTCAGGCTTGTGCTTCTGGATCTGGGACTGCCGGACAGGCCGGACGGCGATGCCTTGCAGGAGTTCATGGACGTTGCAGGTACGGTTCCTGTCGTGGTGGTTACCGCAGACGACAGGGTGGAAACCGCAGTGCGCTGCATGAAGTCCGGTGCCTTCGATTTCATGGACAAGCCCCTCTCGCCAGCCCGGATCATGTCACTCCTTGCCCATGCAAAAGAGAACATCAAGCTGAGAGCCTTGCTTGAGCCCATGAACCCCGCCCTCCGCTCCCCGGCCTTTTCGCGGATAGTCACCAGGAGCCCGCTTATGCTCGGCCTTTTCCAGACCATAGAGCGGCTTGGGCCAAGCCCATTGCCGGTGCTGGTGTATGGTGAAAGCGGTACCGGCAAGGAACTGATAGCCCGGGCCATCCACGATATTTCTGGCAGGGACGGTTCCTTTGTGCCGGTGAATGTAGCCGGCCTGGATGGAGCCCTGTTCTCCGATGTGTTGTTCGGGCATGCCAAGGGGGCGTATACAGGAGCCGATGGTGCCAGGCCAGGTCTTGTAAAACGTGCTGAAGGTGGAACGCTTTTCATGGATGAGATAGGCGACATAGGCTCTGAATCCCAGGTGAAGCTGCTCCGGTTCCTTCAGGATGGCGAGTTTTATCCCCTGGGTTCCGATAGGCCTGAAAGAAGCGCCTGCCGTGTCGTGCTTGCCACCCATGTAGACCTTGCCGAGGCCGTAAAAGCCGGACGCTTCAGGGCTGACCTGTATTACCGGTTGATGATACACATCGTGACCATTCCGCCTCTCCGGGATCGGAAGGAGGATATTCCCCTCCTCGTGGATTACTTTGCCCGCCAGGCTGCTGAAAACTTCAAGCGCCTGGCACCACCATCCGACCCGGCTTTCATTGCGGCACTGGATGGCTACAGCTTTCCCGGGAACATCCGTGAGCTTTCAGCCGTGGTGTATGGTGCCGCAGCCGATTCAGGAACAGGCCGTCCATCCATCGCTTATGCCAGGGAATATGTATCCAGGCAGAGGACAACTACCACGGTGGAACTGAAGGAATCCTGTGTGGATTATCCCTATGTCACCGGTGACAGATTCCCGACCCTCGACGAGCTGGAACTGCAGCACATCCGGGAAGCCTTGCGACGTAGCGGAGGAAACCAGTCTGCCGCTGCCGTCCTTCTTGGCATTTCCCAGTCCACCATCAGCCGCAGGCTCAAGCAGCTTTCAGAAAAGTGAATCCCTTATTCTGCTGCTGAGGGACAGAGCTCGACTGCTGAGGGACAGAGCTTGGCTGAGGGACAGAGCTCGACCCGGGGCAGTGCCCTGGCGGTAGTGAGTCGGGTTGTACTTATGGTAGCACCTCTGGTAGTACCTCAGGCTTTTATGAACGTACCCTCGTCCAGTTCCCTGAATGCCAGTTCAAGTTCTGCCCTGGTATTCATGACGATGGGCCCACCCCAGGCTATTGGCTCCCTGATCGGCGGGGCGTGGACAAAGATGAACCGGCTGCCATCACGGCCGGCGGTAAAACGTGCCTCGTCGCCTGTTCCAAGGAGAACACAGGATCCGGACAGATGGGTTTTGTCTGGGCTGTCCGGGAGCTCTGTCCCCACCAGTACCGAGCCCTCAAGGACATAGCAGAAAGCCGTGCGCTCTGCAGGTGCGTCCAGAAGTATGGAAGCGCCGGGATGCAGTTCGATGTCCAGGTATACAGGGCTTCTGGCAACGCCGATGACGGGGCCGTGGGCACCGCCCCACTCGCCGGCAAGTACCCTGACTTGACCCGAGCCGGTCGGTACTATCGGGACTTCGACAGCGGTGACACCGCGGTAGGCAGGCTCACGCATTTTTTCCCGCCCGGGAAGGTTTACCCACAGTTGCAGTCCGTGGACACCTCTGGGCGAGGACTGGGGCATCTCTTCATGCACGATGCCCGAGCCTGCGCTCATCCACTGAAGGTCACCTGGCCCTATGATGCCTCCATTGCCCATGGAGTCGCCGTGCCGTACCGAGCCTTCAAGCAGGTAGGTAACAGTTTCCATGCCCCGATGGGGGTGCATGGGAAAGCCGGGCAGGTAATCTGCCGGATCATCCGAGCCGAAGGCATCCAGCAGGAGGAAGGGGTCGAAGCGTCTGGCCAACTCCTCTCCTGCGAATATCCGCTGCAGCCTGACTCCTGCCCCGTCACGGGTGGTCTTGCCTTGTATCGTCAGTTCTGCCTTACGTATTGCCATGGTTTGCTCCTGCTACAGCTGTATCCTGCCCACGGGTACGGTCTGCCCGATTCCGCGTTCTATGAGTTCATGTATTTCTTCCAGGGAAGACGGTCTCAGGAAGTAGTATCCTTGGAGGGCACTGCATTCCCGCTCGGTGAAGTAGGCCCATTGGGCCTCCGTCTCTATGCCTTCGGCGACAATGCCCAGGTCCAGGCTGTGGCCAAGGTTGATGATGGCGTTCACCACCTTCTCGTTCTGTAGTTCCGCAAGGTTCATCACAAAGGAGATGTCTATCTTGAGGAAGTCTACCGGCAACCGCGACAGGTAGGCAAGTGACGAGTAACCGGTGCCGAAATCGTCCACCATGAAACTGATGCCAGGCAGGCGAAGCTTGATCTCCTTGATGCGTTCTATGGCATCATCGGTATTCTTCATGATTGTTGACTCGGTGATTTCCAGCTTGAGCCTTGACGGGATCAGCCCGGAGCTCCGGACGATGTTTTCCAGCTCATCGACATAGTTGGGCTGGTCGAACTGGCGGTTGGAGACGTTCACCGAGACATAGATGTCCGGATGACCGAGTTCGGACAGGCGCTGGGCGTCATAGCAGGCCCGGCGCAGGACCCAGTCACCGAGGGCAACAATCAGGCCGTTCTCTTCGGCTATCGGTATGAAGACCCCGGGGGATACGACCTCTCCATCCAGCCGGTTCCATCGCAGGAGCGCCTCCATGCCACGTACCCTGCCATCCGTTCCAACCAGGGGTTGATACAACAGACGGAATCCTCCGCTGCCAAGGGCTGATTTCATCTCCTGTTCCATCTGCCAGCGCAGGGTTGCCTTGGCCGCTATGCTGGGATCATAGACGGTGTACCGGTTCCGGCCTGCTTCCTTGGAACAGTACATAGCGATGTCCGCACTTTTGGTGACCTCTTCCAGGGTACGGCCATGGTCGGGGATCACGGCTACCCCGATTGACACACCGACATTCACCCTCTTGCCGGACTTCTTGCTGGCACCGCGGAGAATGAAGGGGTTGGATACACTGGCCAGGATTCGTTCGGCAACAACAATGCTGTCCTGGATTCCTTTTATGCTGGCCAGTACAACGACGAACTCGTCGCCACCGAAACGGTAAGCCACATCAAGATCCCGGAGGCAGACCCGGATGCGCCTCCCCGTCTCTACCAGCAACTCGTCCCCGGCATCATGGCCCAGGGTATCGTTTATGTGTTTGAAGCCGTCAAGATCCAGAAACATCACACTCCCGTACCAGGCAGGATCAGACTGGATTTTGCGGAGCATGCCAGCCATATCTTCATTGAAGAGATCGCGGTTGCCCAGTCCGGTGAGCTTGTCGTGGAAGGCCAGGTGCCTGAGCTTGCGCTCCAGGGCTTTGCGCTGGGTTATGTCGCGTATCACGCAGGTGAGAGTACGGCCTTTGTAATCCTTGGAGTTGCCGAAGGACATCTCCATGGGAGCCACACCACGGTGTTTGGTGGCTCCCAGGAATTCAAGAGTGCGCTTCATCCCGTTTGCCACCCTGTCCTGGTCGTCCACAAAAAAATATTTCCTGAACTCAGCCTCGTGTTTGACGAACACTTCCTGGGGGAAGAGCACACTGAATGGCTTGCCGACAACTTCTTCCCGCTCCCAGCCGAAGGTGTTTTTTACCCCGGTATTGGCAAAGATGATTCGGAAATCATCATCAAGCCTGAATATTGCTTCGGTTATGGTCTCCGACAGTGCTACATAGTGTTCCTTGGTCTCGTTGAGCTGCAGGAAGAGTGTATGGTCATAGGACAGGTCGCGGATCAAGGCGATTACCGCAGCCTCGTCTTTCAGCTGTATTGACGACAGCAGGCAATCCATCGACACCACGCCGCCATCGTGACGTTGGGCACGGAAGGCCAATATGTCGTCCGGTATGGTTTGCCGGGGTACGTCGGAACCCATGGAAAACCTGGCCAGCCGCTCGTGGAAGGCGGCCCGATAGCCCTCGGGCAGCAACGCGTAGATCGGCGTGTCTATCAACTCTTCCCTGGCATAGCCGAAAGTCGAGAAGAAGGCCTGATTGGCCTCCCGGATCATGCCTGCCGTGGACATGATCAGCACCGAATATGGTACACCATCCAGAAGTATCTCGAGGCTGTCGCTGGATTCTTCCCCGTCGTCCTCCAGTCTCAGGGCATATCCCTGTACTATCCGCTCGAAGAGCTGGGAGAAGAGTGACTCATTGAGATCCGGTTCGGCTTGCTGGGGATCTCCGGCCGTGCGGTTCTGCTGATGGGCAGCCCGGGCAGCCAGGCTGTCCGTTGTGTCTTCTGGGTTTTC
>JAVEXH010000103.1:0-8256 GCA_034004175.1 Spirochaetia bacterium | reverse complement strand
ACGAAGATGGTGTTTCCATTTTTATCCCTGTCATCCACCCAGAAATCCTTGTTCGTACCTACTGAATAGTCTGGGCTGGGTTCACCGTAGGTGATTGATCTGGTCAGGCTGTGTGCTGGGGCTTCTGGGGGTTTGGGTGGTGGATTGGCATTGAACAGGAAGACCTGCCGGCCTGCGGCATTGTTGATGATGACGGTCTTCTCCGAAAAGGAGCCAGAATCGATGGGCAGTACCGGGTCTTCAGGCTGGGAGGTGAACTTGACGGGGTTCGGGGCGGGGAAGAGTTACATGGTATCCAGAATGCCCGGAAGGTCAGTCTGGTTGGGCGGATGGCAGGTTGTGGACAGCACTGCCTGCATAAACGTTACTGTTTTACATAAAAACCCTTGACATGTTTACCGCCTGATAGTATGTTTGTGAGCGATAACTAACCGAAAGATGTCAAGGCCTGCTGATTGCCGGTTTGCAGGCAGATTTGTCAGGTATGGAAGGCGGATATAATGCAATCCAGTGAACGGCAGAAAGAAATAGTCGCCGCGGTTTTCAACCTGATATCGGATCATGGTATTCAGGAACTGACCATAAAGAAGATAGCCCAGTCCGTTGGAGTGAGCGAACCGGCTATATACCGTCATTTCCAGTCCAAATCGGATATCCTGGCGGCTGTAGTGGACGAGATGATAGCTCACCGCAACACGACTTTTGCCCGGGTAAGCGGCAACTCTGCTTCCACCACGCTGGCATCCTTCTTTACGGTACAGGCCATGTTGTTCGAAGACATGCCAGCCTTGACCATCATGCTTTTTCCCGAGGACCTCTTCCGTAATGACTCGGTGTTGCTGGCCAGGATCCTGGGCATGATGAAGGAGACTCTGGACAGGATTCATGCACTCCTGCAGGCCGGGATCGACGAAGGAGCTTTCAGGCCGGACATGGACCGTAATGCGGTTGCCCTGATGCTTATGGGTGGGTTCCGGCTTCTGATGTCATCATGGCGTCTGGACCCTACGGTTGGTCGGCTTAAAGAGAAGACCAGGCGCTTTGTGGATGGAGTATGGCCCCTGATTTCACGGTAGCGCGGAGGAATCAGATGTTCATGGACGATGGATTGATGTTTGAGGGGATGGGGTACCAGCGTATGCTGGTATTTAGGTATACCGGTTGTTAGTTAACGGTAACTAACAAGCATGCCGGTTCTGTAAAGAGGTTGTGTATGAAAAAGCTTTTCAAGGTTGCGTTGGCGCAACCGATCGTAGTCATGGTTCTGGCGGTGGCAATCACCATATTGGCCGCCACCAGCATGATGGCAGACTTCAGGATGGAAACCAACCTGGACGACTACATGCCTGCCGAACATCCTGCCTTTGTCTTCAGTGATGAGGCGGATGAACGCTTCATGATACGGGATGCCATCCTGATAGCTTTGGAACACCCTGACAGCATCTACAATCCAGACAGCCTGACCAAGATCATCCAGATTGGTGAAGATCTGCAGGACATTGAAGAGCTGTCGGAGTCACGGATCCAGTCTGTGTACACAGGAGACAACATCCTGGGTACAGAGGAGGGTCTGGACGTTCGTCGCTTCTATTCTGACGCTCCTGCTGATCAGGAAGAGGCCGACCGTATCGGGGCTCTGGTCCGGGCCAACGATATGATCGCCGGACGCCTGGTGTCTGCCGATGAGCGGACAGCCTTGATAATCATCGACCTCCCTGACAGCGGCTTTTCCCAGAGTCTGTACAACAAGGTCCTTGCGCTGGCAGACAGCTATTCAGGCCCCGAGACCGTACATGTGGCCGGTAGACCTATAATCGAGGGAACCCTGGCCGTGCTTGGGCCGGAGGATATGAAGCGAACCGGTCCGCTGGTTATCCTGGTGATACTGGCCGTGCTTATCCTGGTACTCAAGCAGGTCAGACGGGCCATCATAACTCTGGTCGTGGTCCTCTTCAGCACCATCTGGGCCTTCGGCCTCATGGCTTCCATGGGGATACCGCTATACTCGATAAGCGTCATGATACCAGTAATGCTGATTGCGATTGGTGTAGCCTACGCCATTCATCTGTACAACCAGATTGATCACTACACGAAGGAGCACCCTGGTACGAGCCGTCGTGACATCGCTGAGAACGCGATCTCTGTAATTGGTAGTCCGGCCTTGTTTGCAGCTCTGACCACAGTGGCCGGATTCATATCCCTGGTTACGTCCCAGGTCTATCCGGTTAAATATTTCGGGCTCTTTACGGCCTTTGGTGTTTTCATGTCTTACATATTGACCATGCTTCTGGTACCTGCGGGTATCATGGCCTTCGGGAACGGCAAGGTGAGAACCAGACCTTCCGAGAGCAAAGCCATGGAACCTGGTTTTGGTGCACGGTTTGCTACAGCGGTGAGTGCCCACCCCCGTGTGGTCTACAGCCTGACCGCCATCCTGGTGGCTCTGTCCCTTTGGGGTGTGTCTCTGGTATGGATAAATACCAGCTTCCTGGCCAATTTCGAGAAATCCAGCGATATTGTGCAGACTGACGCCTTTGTGAACAGGAACTTCGGTGGTACTTCCAGTTTCAACATCATTCTTGATTCGGAAGACTCCGACACCTTCAAGGAGCCGGAAGTACTGCGTCTGATAGACGAGATGCAGACCGGTGCCCTGGAATTGCCCAGAGTCGGTGATGCCCTGTCCCTGACTACCTATATCAGGCGCATGCACTACTCCATGAATGCCGATGATCCTGCCTATGACACCATACCAGACAGCAGCGACATGGTAGCCCAGTACCTGCTTCTGTACGAAATGTCAGGAGATCCTGAAAATCTCTGGAAGGTGGTTGATACCGACTACAAGGGTGCCAACGTTACCATTCAGCTGAAGAGCGACGATACCCTGACAATCAAAGCCGTGGTTGATTATGTGGATACCTGGGCTGACGAGTTTGCCGAGCTTGGCATCAGCGTCCGCTATGCCGGATCGGGCTACAAGAGTCTGGTCTTCTCGGATCTCATTTTGCAAGGACAGATATCCAGCCTTGGCCTTTCGGTTCTCATTGTGTTTGCCCTGGTAGCCTTCCTGTTCCGGAGCGTGTTGCTCGGTGCCATTGCAACCATCCCGATACTCATTTCCATCATGGTCAACTTCGGCTTGATGGGTCTTCTGGGTGTGCCCCTTACCATATCCACAGCCATCATATCCAGCATAGCCGTGGGCATAGGAGTGGATTACGCCATTCATTTCATCACCCAGTACCGGGAAGCATACAAGAATTTCGGCACTGAAGAGCAGGCAGCCCGCTTTGCCATGGGCCATACCGGCAGGGCCATCTCGTTGAATGCGGCAATTGTCATTTCCGGCTTCATGGTCATGATCTTCTCGGTATTCCCGCCCAACAGGCAGATAGGTCTACTTGTTTCCCTGAACATGATCACGGCCCTCGTGGCCACGATCACGATAATGTTCCTCGTTATGAGGAAAGTATCCAACCGTATTCTGAAGGAGAAGACGCTATGAAAATCAAAGCACTGAATCTGACTGCAGCCCTGCTGCTTGGCCTTATGGCCGTTGTTGCCGCAGGTGCCGAGGAACCGACGGCGCTGTCCATAATGCAGGCTGTCTATGACAGGCCCCAGCCGGCAGACACCAGCGGCCTCCTCACCATGACCCTGATCGATGCCAAGGGCAAGGAACGCGTGAGGTCCCTGGATCAGCGCCTGGCTACCTTCGGCGGGGTCGAGAAGAAGATCATGGAGTTCCTGAGCCCCGCAGATGTGAAGGGTACATCCTTCATGAACTGGAGCTACGATGAAGAGGGCAGAAGTGATGACCAGTGGATCTATCTGCCGGCCCTCAAGCGGGTAAAGCGCATCAGTTCCGATAGCAAGGGAGACGCCTTCATGGGTTCGGACTTCACCTATGACGACCTGGCCGAGAGGCACCCCTCCCGGGATACCCATACCATCATCGGCACTGAGAGCCTGGATGGCGAAGCCTGCTGGATCATAGAAAGCAAGGCCAAGGATACGTCGGAAGTATATTCAAAGACGGTCAGCTGGATTTCAAAGGATCGGCTTACCGGTATCAAGCGTGATTACTACGACCGCAAGGGTGCCCTCCTCAAGACTCTGACCGTGCAGGAGCTCAAGACCATTGATGGTTATCTGATGATAACTGTAACCGAAATGCACACCATCCGGAAGAATACCCGGACCAGGATGGTGTTTGATGACCTGAAACTGGACACCGGCATCACGGACGATCTTTTCAGCGAGCGCACCCTGACCAGGGGGTTGTGATGAAACAGTCTTATCGATACAGAACACGAGCAGGGGCCACTGTGGCACCCTTCCTGATTGTCCTGCTGGTGCTGGCCGCCCTGCCCTTCGGGGCGGCCGTTGCCCAGGAAGATCTGTCCCTGTCCGGTTATGGTCGCAGCAAGGCAGGGGTCATTCTTGATGACGGCTCGGTGTTCATGCTTGAGAATACCCTTGATCTCCAGGCCACCTGGGACATGGGAGGCGGCAGCGTGTTTGCCGACCTGGCCCTTGTGGAGCGCGAAGGTGCAGATGCGGTGTTCGAGCTGCGTGAGCTGTACCTGCAGTACCTGGGCGATTCTTTTGACTTGCGGGTAGGCAAGCAGCAGGTGATCTGGGGCAAGAGCGATGGTGTGTTCATAACCGACCTGGTGTCGCCCAAGGATCTGTCACGCTTCCTGGTGCCGGACTTTGTGGAGCTCAGAGGGGCGGTTACCGGTGTACGTGCCAATGGCTACATGGGCAACCACAGCCTGGACCTGGTCTGGGTACCCCTGTTTTCGCCGACCATCCTGCCAGCAGATGATTCCATCTGGGCTGCCGACCTGCCCTTTCCTGCAGGATCGACAATCAATCCCGCGGACGAACCCGACCTGTCCCTGGAGAATGGTGAATACTTTGCCAAATACTCCTACCTTGGCAGCTCCTTTGACCTGAACCTGATGGGCGGCTGGTTCTGGAACGATACGCCGGCTTATACGGTGACAGTACCGCCTCCGACCTTGGCTCTGCAAGGCGAATACTACCAGAGTGCCGCCTTCGGTTACGGAGTGGCAAGCACGGTCGGCCCCCTGGTGCTGCGCTCGGAAGGTGCCATCACGCTGGACAAGCGCTACCAGGGTGACTTTACCGTGTACCCCGAGGGTTATACCGAGAAGCACGGCATTCAGTACCTGATCGGCACGGATTTCACCATCATGAGCATCACCTTTGGCCTGCAGTTCATCCAGGACATCATCCTGGACTACGAGGATGCCCTGATGAGCGAAGAGTTCATCAACACGGCCACCATAGCCATGGTACGTACCTTTGCCGCCGAGACTGTGAAGCTGGAGATGCTCACCTATATCGGATTGGATGAGCCTGACGCCCTGCTGAAGACCCAGCTGTCCTGGAAGATGACAGATGCATTCGAGCTGTTCGGCGGTTCCTGGCTGTTCTTCGGTGATGCAGGCCCGTTCGGTCAGTATGACGACAACGACAGTGTGTTTGCGGGGGCCAAGGTTTCGTTCTAAGACAGAAAATATTGGCGAGATTTGACACTATGGATGTTGGCCTTGATAATGATTCTGTCAATCATATTCGGGGAAGGCATCACACTGCATGGAATTGAAATCTCGCCTTGGCAAACGGGTAATTTACCTGTTGCCGGTTGTTCTCGAGGTGCTTGTCCTGGTTGCTGGCTTGCTGCTGGTGCACAAGGGGTTCATCCTGGCGGAGCAGAGTCTACGCAAGGATCTGCTGGTAGAAGCGGAGCTATTCGCAAAGGCCATAAACCCTGACAACCTCGAGGCTCTGACTGGTAGCCTGGCTGATCTGGAGTCTACAAAATATAGCCGGATCAAGGGAGTTCTGGAACTGTCAGCCAGGGCTTCCTCCCGGTATCGGTCCATCTACCTGCTTGGCCGCCGGGTGGATGGATCGCTTTTTGTGTATATGGACAGTACTCCTGAGGGCGCTGCCGGAGGGGTTCAGCCAGGTCAGAGCTTTGACAGGATGCCGGAGCTTGCTGCCGGGGTCTTTTCAAGCAGAACGGCCGGGTTCCAGGGCCCGGACTCCGGCTTGGCCGCCGGCTTGTTTCCGGGTCTGTTTTCAGATAGGGGAACCGGTCAGGCTTCGGGCCGGATTTCAGACCAGGTTCCCGGTCAGACATTCGATCATGACAGTCCCGTGGCCTCTGTGCTGGTGCCCCTGGGCAGTACTGCCGGCGGAGCGCCCGAAGCGGTACTGGGCATTGATTTTGATGCTTCGGGCTGGAGGCGGGAACTGCTGCGCCTGGGTCTGCCTCCCCTGTTCCTGACTGTTGCCATCCTGTTCATCCTTGCCATCGGCTGGCCGCTGATGGCCGGCATTGCATATAAATATGACAAAACCACTTTTTCCCTGGGTGCAGTGCCAATAGCCATGGTCCTGGCCATGGGGCTGTCACTGACAGTCTTTGCTTCCTGGGCTGCAGGAACAATGGAGTTGCATAACAGGAAGGATACTTTCAACCGGCTGGCCATGGCCAGGATCGAACTGATATTCCAGCAGATAACCAGTATCAGGGATATAAAGCTTGAAAGCCTCGCTCTGTATGTCCAGGGATCCCAGTACCTTCCACCGGAAGAGTTCATGCAGTTCGGACAATTCCTGTCCCGGGACAGGGTCATCTCTACCTGGGCCTGGATTCCGGCAGTACCGGCCGGTGACAGGGAAGAGTTCGAAGGGATTGCGGAGTCTTCGGGTCTGCCAAGCCCGGGAATCTGGCAATTCGATGAGGCAGGCCATAAAGTGCCTGCCTCCGGGCGGGCGGTACATTATCCCGTTTTGTATGCCACGGGCCCTGCTGGCGGGGAGCTTGAGGCTGGTTACGACCTGGGCTCGGATCCCCTTGCCCTGAAGGCTCTTGAAGAAGCGGTTGCCAGCGGTATGACTTCCGTCAGCAATCCTGTTGTTCTGGGTCATGGTGGAGGCGGACTGTCTCTGCTGGTACTCAAACCTGTTTACTCCTCCGGTCAGTCTGGTGTTGTACGAGGTTTTGCCCTGGCCAGCATGCCCCTTGGGACCGTGGTCTCTGATCCCCTTGCTGCCGGCTCTACCCACATCGAGCTGACCTTCATCCATGAGGATCTGGAGCCGGAAATTCTGGCTTCCGATGGGATAACCGAGGCACCGGACGGTTTCATGCTGACAGCTCCGTTCTTCGCATCGGGCAAGGTTTTTTACCTGACGACCAGTCCCGGCGACAGTTACTTTCGACAGCGGAATTCCAGGGTGGTTCCTGTAGCCGGGCTTACCGGGTCAGCTTTGACAATCCTGCTGGCCTTGCTTGTAGGCAGCCTTGCGCGCAGGCGTGCAGGGCTTGAACGACTGGTTGAAGAGCGGACCCGGGAATTGACAGAAAGCGAACGCTCGTACCGTGACCAGTTTCTGCGGAACTCGGTTCCCATGCTGTTACTGGATCCCGAGGATGGATCCCTGGCGGACGCGAATGACGCAGCACTTCAGTTCTACGGGTATGAGAGGGGAACCTTGTTGGGCATGACCATACGGAGTCTCTGTGCATCCTCTGAAGAATCCATTCGGGACAAGCTTCGCTCTGTCCGGTCCGAGGCAGGACAGAAATTCAGTGTAGAACATCGTCTGGCGGATGGTTCCGCACGGCATGTCGAAGTATCCACCAGTACCATCATTTTTGATGGACGGTCCATGCTGCATGCCATCATCCAGGATGTAACCGAACGCAAGCAGGCGGAAGAGGGCTTGCACCTTGCCTCGGCCCGGGCCGAGAAGATGGCACGGCAAGCCGAAGTGGCCAACCGGGCCAAGAGCGATTTCCTGGCTACCATGAGCCATGAGATACGCACGCCGATGAACGGCATAATCGGCATGACCGGTCTTCTTCTGGATACCACGCTGACCGAGGAGCAGATACAGTTTGCCAGAGTGATCCAGACCAGTGGAGAAGCCTTGCTGACCCTCATCAATGACATACTCGATTTCTCCAAGATAGAAGCCCGCAAGCTGGAACTTGAATTGATCGACTTCAATCTCCGGGTATCCCTTGAAGACTCGATTGATCTCCTGGCGGTGAAGGCACAAAGCAAAGGTCTGCGTCTGGTGAATGTCATTGATCCGACGGTGAAGCTGCACCTGAAGGGTGATCCCGGCAGGCTGAGGCAGATCCTGATGAACCTGGTTGGCAACGCCATCAAGTTCACCGATACCGGAGACATAACCATACGG
>JAVEXH010000102.1:0-8278 GCA_034004175.1 Spirochaetia bacterium | reverse complement strand
TACCTGGCTTTTGTGGCCGAGGCCAGAGGTATACCCATCCAGGGCAGGAAGACTGCCGTTGTCAAGGCCATGGAAGCCTGTGGAATAGCCGGCATGTCCGACATACTGATCGAGCACCTGTCAAAGGGCTACCGCCAACGCGTCGGCCTTGCCCAGGCCATAGTCCACGAGCCGCCTATTCTGATCCTCGATGAGCCTACTACCGGCCTTGACCCGAACCAGATTCTTGAAATCCGTTCCCTGATCCGTTCCCTTGGTGCGGAGAAGACAGTGATCCTGTCCACCCACATCCTGCAGGAAGTGGAGGCCCTCTGTTCAGAGGTTCTGATACTTCACGAAGGCCGGATCGTTGCCCAGGGCAGCACCGCCGAGATAGCCAAGGGCATGAAGGGTGAGGAGCGGCTGAGCTGCACTGTCCGTTCCGCTGACGACAAGGCTCTGAAAGAACTGGACCATGCCCGAAGTTTCAGGATCCAGTCCAGGGAAGTCCTGGGTGCCAGCGATCCATCTGCCGTAGATGCAGGAGGAACCAGGGTTCATCTTGAACTGAGGGCCGACAGCGGAGAAGGAGACCGGGCGGCCGAAGAATTGTTTGACTGGGCAGTGGCCAACGGAGCCAAACTGCTGGAACTGAAGCGGGAGAGTCTGTCCCTTGAAGAAATATTTGTAAAACTTACCTCCGAGGAGGCTGGATCATGAAAGGCGCATTGACCATTGCATCCCGGGAAACCAGGGCCTACTTCAATTCGCCGGTGGCTTATATCTTCATCGTGGCTTTCCTGCTTTCCGCAGGAATACTTTTTTTCTTTGTGGAAGGCTTTTTTGCTGCCGGCAGGGCCAGCATGAGGCCTTACTTCGGTCTCATGCCGATGATCCTGTCCATTCTGGTACCTGCTCTGACCATGCGGCTGTGGGCAGAGGAAAAACGGCAGGGAACCAATGAGTTGCTGCTTACCATGCCCTTCAGTGATGCAGAGCTCGTTCTGGGAAAGTTCCTGGCATCCATGGCTGTTGTCGGGCTGGCTGTGCTGCTGTCGGTACCGGTAACTCTCATGGTTTCCATGTTCGGGTCGTTTGATCCGGGGCCGGTCTTTACGGAATACCTGGGTGTAGTGTTGATGGCCTGTGCCAGTATGGCTCTGGGCCAGATGGTGTCCAGTGCCAGCCGCAACCAGATGAGCGCCTTCATGGCTACAACTTTCATACTGATTGCCATAAATCTGTCGTCAATGATGACCACCTGGCTGGACTTGCCAGCACTTGCAGCAGGGGTGGTCAACTGGATCAGTTTGAGTTATCATTTTATTTCTTTTTCACGGGGCGTCCTTGATACCCGTGATCTGGTTTATTTTCTGCTCTTCACTGTCCTGCTCCTGTACCTGACAGCCAGGAACCTGGCTGCAGGAAGGTGGAGGTGACACGATGAAAGACATACGCAGAAAACGGGAGGCCCTGGTTCTGACCCTTGCTTTGGGTGCTTTGCTGCTGGCAGGCATAGCCTCTGTCATCTTTTATGCCCGTTTTGACCTTACCGCGAACAAGGCCTTTACCCTCTCGGAAACAACAAGGAAACTGCACCTGGAGTTGCCTGAAACGCTGAGGGTTACCTATTTTGTATCAGGCACTCTCGCCGACAGGCATCCTGGTCCGGCGGCAGTCGAAGATCTGCTGCGTGAAATAGAGTCCCGTTCGGGGGGCAAGATCACGGTTCATATCGTCGACCCCAAGGATGACAGCTCCGAGGCCGAAGCATTCGGGCTTGCTCCCCAGCAGATGCAGATAGTGGAGCGCTCCGAGCAGCGTGTTGCCCTGGTGTACAGCGGCATAGCACTTGAATATCTGGATCGTTTCGAAACCATCCCTCTGGTGATTTCGGCAGATACCCTTGAGTACGACTTTGTGAAGGCTGTACGTTCCCTCATTGCCAGCGAGACACCTGTTGCTGGTTTCATGGTAGGGGATGCCGACAAGACTGTCGGGGTCGACTATCGTACCCTTGCTGCCTCAGTTCAGCGTTCAGGATACGAAATCAGGGAGGTGCAACGAGGCAGCCCGGTGGATCCAGACATTAGCCTTCTTTTTGTACTGGGCAATACCGCTATGGACCGCTACGATGCCTGGTTTGTTGACCAGTACCTCATGGCAGGGGGGCGGGTCTTCTTTGCTGTGAAGGGTGTGGACATAAATCCTGAAAATGGGCTGGAGGCTACTGCACTTCCCGAAGGTGGAATGCTGGATGTGCTGTCAGCCTATGGCATGGAGCTTGGCCGGGAACTGGTACTTGACCAGGCCAATCTCACCGTTCCTTTCCAGAGCCAGAATTCCCGGGGAGGCATGACTATCCAGTATCTGCGCTATCCTCATTGGGTAGTGCTTGACCCGCGGAATGCAAATCCGGACCATCCCATGACTGCGAAACTGGCGGGTCTTGATCTGTACTGGCCAAGCCCCATCCGCCTGAAGCCGGTACAGGGTGTGGTGTACGACGAGTTGGCCAAGACCAGTGCAGGTTCCTGGCTGCAGACCAGGGATTTTGCCACAGGGCCTGCCGACTCTGCCTTGTATGCCCTTGAGCGTGACTCTACCATAGGCCAGTACCTGGTGGCAGTAGCAGCAAGCGGCCGTTTCAGCAGTGCCTTCAAAGCTGGCGATGAACCGCAGCGCGAAGGTGCCGAACCTCTGGGGCCAGGTTTGTCTGCTTCTCCTGAAACGAGGCTTGTGGTGGTTTCTTCTGCAGATTTCCTTACCGAACTGATGCGCATGAGCGAGTCTACATTCAATGTATCTTTTGCCCTGTCTGCAGCCGACTGGCTCAGTTCAGGTGATGATCTCATAGCAATACGTTCCAGACTGGATGCGGATCTACGCCTGAACAAGATACAGGATGAGGCCACCCGCTCGATGCTGGTGTTCTTGACCTATTTCGTCAACCTTGCCCTGATTCCCCTGGGAGTAGTATTGGTAGGTTTACTACGAACCTGGAAACGCAACCGGCGGGAACGCCAGGCCAGAGGAGCTGAAGCATGATGAGTCATCAACTGAAAGTTCGGATGCTTGTATCCATCAACCTGGTTCTTGCTTTGGCAATAGCCCTGGGCCTGGTTTTCTCACCTGTCCGGTCCACGAGGCGTGTGGAATCCCGGACTATCCTGGCTGATGCCGATGTGGTAAGCCGGATACACATAGGGGGGCCAGAACCGCTGAACCTGGTAAAATCCGGCACCGACTGGGTCCTGCTGGATCTTGAGTCCCCTGAAACTTTGAATACGCCACTGCGTGCGGAATCATCGCTTCCTGCGGAATCATCGCTTCCTGCGGAATCGTCGCTTCCTGTGCAAGCTGTACGCGTGCAGTCTTTCCTGGGAGTTCTAAGCGGGGTGGACAGGCTGGAAACAGTAGCCTCTGGCCGCTCATCCTGGGATGGGCTTGGGCTGGCCGAAGGTCAAGCCAAGGCCGTGGTACTCTACGGAAAGGATGGATCCCGCCTTGCTTCCCTGGCTGTAGGCAATTATGACCCCACGGGCAGAAATGCATACCTGCGCATCGACCCGGAAGAAAGGGTGTATGCAGGGCCTTCGAGCCTGGCCTCCTATCTGTCCGGTGGCCGAAGATCCTGGCTTGATCTTGGCATCTGGGATCGTTCGTATAGTGCGGGAGACGTGCAGACTCTGGTGTTGCGCGGTGGGCTGGATCTTTCCGATGGCAATCGTATCGAAACGGATTATCGGCTGACCCGATCGGGTACAGGCTGGGTGGTTGACCGGAATGGCATGCAACTGGATACGCAGAAAGTAGACGGGATGCTCAGATCCATCCTGGCTGCCAGAATAGAAGACTACCTGCCGTTGTCTGATTTTGGACAGCCAGCCCTGGAAATCAGCCTGGTGCTTGGTGATGGGTCTTCCCTGGAACTGGACATATTCAGTAGGGAGGATGAACGGTATACAGCGGCATCCTCACGACGGACAAGACCGGTCTCCCTGTCAGCCTGGACCATAAAGGATGCAGTCAGGCCACTGGAAGCCTTGCTCATATCGGCGCCGTGAGGGGTTTACTGGTTAGCCAGATAGGCTCTGAATTTTTCAGGGTTGGGCCTGAAGGCCATGATATGGGTATCCCGCTCTTCCCGGGCCTTCCTGTGGGCTGCCATGGCTTCTCCAAGCAGCCTGTCAGCATCCACAAGCCTACCGGCTCTTGAGCTGAGGCCCATGAACAGGTTCAGATAACTCATGGGATCAGAACGGTCCTGGATGAGCAGAGCCAGCTTTTTAAGCAGTTCCTCACTCATGCGCATGGCCTGGTCTATATCGTTGTTCGGCAGGATTACCGCCAGCCCCGTGGTTCCGAATATGAAGGCAAGATCGTTGAACGAAAAGAAACTCCGGCTTGTCTTTGCGAATACGGCGTAGTTCGGGTCGGTGCGTCCGGTGGCAGAGTCAAGGGTGGCTATCAGTATGGACAGATCCTGCTCGAAGGATGCCGATCTGCGCAGTTCTGCTCCCAGCCGTTCACGCAGGTATGATTCCCAACCAAGACCGGTTTCAGGATCATACAGCCCGCGCGGTCCATCGAGCGGGCTGGTCTTGCTTCCGGGTGTATCAGTAGTTTCATGTAGAGGTTCTTCGGCAGTGAGCAGTTCAATTTCATCGATTTCATCCAGAGTCGCAGCCTGATTCCTGGTTTTGGAACCATCGTGGGCCTTGGCATCCAGTACAGGAAAACCGGTGGTGGCAGGAGGGGAAGAAAGCACCATACGTTCCGGGAAACCTTTCAGATGATCAGGAATGGATGGTGTGCTGTTTGCAGTCGGGGTTGGATCACTGGTTTCATCCGGCATCCGAGTCGTAAGCTCTGCCTTGCCGGTCTCCGCAGCTTTCCAGGTAACGGTGTCTGGTGAAGCAGCATCCGGAGCATAGGCTTCTGTTGAAGTAGTTTCTGGTGAAGTGGCTGTCACGACTGGCTTTCCGGTACTTGTTGCAGAAGTGGCTATGAGCCAGGCTGCGGTAAGTACAAGCAAAGCCAGCAGACCAATGGTTGCATCTTTCAGTGGCTCGTACAACTCGCCTTGCCGCAGGGTCACGTATAGTGCATCAAGTACCAGGCCAGAGGATATAACGCCATTGAACCGGGCAACGGTATTTTCAGGGTGTTCGTAGGTAGGGCCTTTTGCAGTTTGCCCGGGTTCAGCGTAATAAGGTGAAGCATCAGGCAGGGCAAACAGTACAGTCCCTGATGGATCGCTGATGACAATGGCAAGCAGTCGGCTGTCATCAGTCCATGTCTTCCTGGCTGCATCTATCCATCGGGTTTCCGCTACATCAGCGGGCAGGTTGATGGAGTTGATGGCCAGCCGGCGCAGAGCTCCATATGATGATCTGACCGATTCCTGACCTGCTGTCCAGGAACCTGCTATACGCAGAGCCGGCCAGGCGATCATCGCAGGAATGGCGAGGGTAAAGACTATGGCTAACAATATTGATCCACGCTTCATAATGCTCGATTATAGACTGTAATCGTTGCTTTTGAAACTACAAGTATGTGTGGAATTTTATTGTTAAAGAACAGAGTATTCTGGAGGAGCTGATATGGATATCCGTGGTCGATCCCTCCCCCCAGGTTGGTATCCCGGAAGCCGGGAAGAACTGGTGATGACCATTGCGGAGTGGGAATCGGCCAATCTCCCGGTTTCCGCTGGAGCGGTGGCGGCCATAGCCCCCCATGCAGGCTGGTATTTTTCCGGGAGGCTGGCCTGGGCTGCCTGGCTGTCAGCAGTCGAGGCCGACACCGTGGTCATTCTGGGTGGACACCGCAGTGCAGGAAGCGCCTTGCTGGTTTCCATGCAGGATGGCTTTGATACTCCCTTGGGTCTCATCCAGGCTGATGAAGATATCCGATCCCTTCTGTTCGAAGGCCTTGCAATCGAAACTGACAGGCAGGCGGACAATACTCTTGAAGTGCATCTACCGTTTGCAGCGTATCGTTTTCCACGAGCCAAGGCTGTATTGGCAAGGATTCCGAATGATGCAGGCGCGGTTGCTTTTGGTCAAAGGCTGGCTGAAGTTGCCATGAAATCATCTCGTCGTTTCTTTGTGCTTGGCTCGACGGATCTTACCCATTACGGCCCTTCCTACGGCTTCGAGCCAGGGGGGGCCGGTGTCAATGGAAAAGCCTGGGCAACTGCTTTGGACGACATGATCATCAAGGCCTTCATGGATTTCGATGAGGCTGGAGCCCTGAAGGCGGCAAACCGAGGTGCCGCCTGCTCGGTTGGTGCAGCCCTCGCAGCCATGAGTTATGCCAAGGCCAGGGGAGCAACCGTAGCCAATCTGCTTGGTCGGTACTCAAGCGATGAGGTCATGAGCGGGACTTCCTTTGTGGGATACTGTGCTGTAGCCTACCGGTGATTCCATCGGCCTCAGTGCACGAAATCCTTTCCATCCATTTCCGTAATGGATCCCAGTACGTGGAGCTCAGTTCACTGACTTCAGGAGTGCAGGATTTGTACCTCGCGTTTGAAGCTGTTACCCCGGTCAAACTCGTTCTTGAACATTCCGAAGGAAGTGCAACCGGGAGAAAGCACCACGATGGAACCGGGTTTCGCTGTTGAATCAGCCTTCTTCACGGCTTCCTTGAAGTCTGCGTAGGGGCCTTCGTAGGGTATTCCGTCTTCGTCGAGCAGGACCCGGAGCTTTTCAGTTCCCGTGCCCGCCAGCAGGATGATGGTTCTGGCCCTGCGGTAGGCTTCCCTTACGGGTGTGAAATCCAGACATTTGTCGGTACCCCCGGTTATCAGGATTACCGGATCATCAAAGGCGGCCAAGGCTGCAGCTGTAGACTGGGGTACGGTAGCAGCAGAATCGTTGCACCAACGGACGCCACCATACTCTGCAAAGACCTCCAGCCTGTGCTCAACCCCGCCAAAGCCAGCCAGGGCTTGACCCAGCTCCGCGGGGTTTGCGCCTGCACACCAGGCCGCAGCGGCAGCGGCAGCAAGATTCCGGCGGTTGTGGCCCCCCGGGAGTCTTACCTTTGCAGGCAGTATTTCCAGATCATCCACACCCGGTAACCTGGCGATACAACTGCCGTCCGGCAGGATCCTTACACCAAAACCATCCTCTGGAAGCCTGTCGCCATACCACAGGACCGAGGCCCTGGTTTCCGATGCAAAAGAACGCCCGTACTCATCCTCTGCATCGCAGATGGTCCAGTTTTCAGTTTGCTGGTCGGCATAGATCAGTCGTTTGTCTGCAACATAGGCTTCCATGCTGCCATAACGGTCCTGGTGATCGGGTACTATCCGGGTGAGCACTGCGGCAAGAGGCTTCAGCAAGCCCCGGCCCTTCAGGTCTCCCAGTTGCCAACTGGACAATTCCAGTACCACCCGGTCGGTTGGCTCCACCTCGTCGATGAAATCAAGGGGAGAGCGGGTTATGTTACCCCCCAGATGTGTCTTGATTCCGCAGGCATTGAGGGCATGGGCTGTTGCACTTGCCGTGGTGGACTTTCCCTTGGATCCGGTGATGGCCACGATAGGTCCAGTGCAGAAGGTAAGGAAAACCGAAAGATCGGTCTCTACCCGGGTTGCGGCTTTCAGGTATTCAGAGTCTGGCCGCACAGCCGGATTCTTGATCACCAGGTCGGCATTGGAGAAATCAGCGATTTCATGCCTGCCAAGGACAAAGCGGATCGGCAAACCGTCAAGGGCATCTATGGATGGTTTTAGTACGGTTTCATCCCGTGTGTCCGTAACGCTGACCAAGGCTCCACGCTGGGCAAAGAACCTGGCCGATGCAAGGCCGCCACCGTTCAGGCCAAGGCCCATTACGGTCACCTTCATGCCGGATATGGAGTCAGTTTGATGTGTTGACATGATGAAGCGCGTACTCCTTGTGGTCACGGTCATTGAGGTAAGCCTCGACCGAAAAATATTTCAGAGGAGCCATCCATGCTTCAGGTATCTTCTGACGCAGGGAGGTGAAGGCCGGCAGCTTCGGAGAAAAATCTTCGGTCTTCAGGGCTTCCTGTATACCTTCGATTTCAGGCTGGAGGAATTTGATGGCATGGTGAAGAAGTGGTATGAGGGTTCGTCGCCCTTCGGAACTCAGGATGGGTGAAAAACCGCAGATGGTCTTGTATTTGCAGAAAAGTGGGAAGTAGGGATAGATCTTCCTGTCAGCTGGTACAAACAGTCTGGTGAAAAATTTTGACAGATCGGTGTCCATCCAGATTCCACGTACCAGGTAACCCTTTCCCGACTCACCTATCCAGGTCTGGGATA
>JAVEXH010000101.1:0-8310 GCA_034004175.1 Spirochaetia bacterium | reverse complement strand
GACAACACTCTTCATCACGATCAATGTCGGGGTACTTGTACTCTGTATGGCCGTACTGGCCCGCATGCAGTCAAAACACGCATCTTTCGCAAAACGTGTCCTGGTCTCGTTGGGTCTGGGCACTGTGCTCGGACTGGTACTGCAGTTTGTCTTCGGCAGTCAGCGCGAAGTACTCGAAGGCACTCTGCCCTGGTATGGGTTGGTAGGCAATGGCTATGTGGGCCTCCTGCGCATGATCATCATCCCCTTGGTGATGGTTTCGATCATCTCGGCCATCCTCAAGCTCAAGGACGCCAGGAACCTGGGCAAGATGAGCCTGTCGGTCATCCTTACCCTGGTACTGACCGCCGGAATGGCCGCCGTGGTCGGCGAGGGTACCGCCCTGGCCTTCGGCCTGGACGCCCGTGAACTGACCCAGGGCACCGCCGAGACCCAGCGAGCCATGGCTCTGGAACGGACCAGTACACAGGCCAATACTCCCCTGCCTGACAAGATCCTGGAGATAATCCCGACCAATCCCTTCAGGGACATGACCGGCGCCAGGAGCACGTCCACCCTGGCTGTGGTGGTGTTCTCCGGCTTCATCGGCCTGGCGGCCCTGGGCATCCGCAAGAAGTACGCAGCGGAGGCCGAGTTCGTGCAGAAGCTGGTGGATGCCGCCTATGCGGTAACCATGCGCTTGGTAAGCATGATACTGCGCCTGACCCCCTACGGTGTTCTTGCCCTTATGGCCAACACCCTGGCAAGCACCGACTACGCGGCAGTGTTCAACCTGCTGAAATTCGTCGTAGCCTCGTACACCGCCATCATCATCATGTTCCTGATCCACCTCTTCATATTGTCGCTCTTCAACTACAATCCGTGGACCTTCACCCGGAAGGCCTGGCCGACCCTGACCTTTGCCTTCATGTCCCGCACCAGCATGGGAACCATTCCCCTGACCGTAGAGGCGCAGACCAAGAAAATGGGCATCTCGGACGCCATAGCCAACTTCTCGGCCACCTTCGGTACCGCCATAGGCCAGAACGGTTGCGCCGGCATCTATCCGGCCATGCTGGCGGTGATGATAGCACCCTCGGTGGGCATAGACCCCTTCAATGTCGGCTGGCTGGCCACCGTCGCAGTGGTTACGGCTATAAGCTCCTTCGGGGTGGCCGGTGTCGGCGGCGGGGCAACCTTCGCGGCCCTCATCGTGCTCTCGTCCCTGAACCTGCCGGTTGCCCTTGCCGGCCTGCTCATCTCGATAGAACCCTTGATAGACATGGGCCGCACAGCCCTCAATGTCTCCGACGCCTTTGTGGCCGGTGCGGTTACCGGACGGCTCCTGGGAGAAGTTGACATGAGTGTGTACAACGATCCGAAGGCCGACGTTGATCTGGCGCAGGCAATATGATGAAGATTGTCATAATCGGCGGGGTGGCAGCCGGCATGAGTGCAGCCGCCAGGGCCAGGCGCAGCCTCAAGGATGCGCAGATCATCGTCTTTGAACAGGGAGACTTGGTTTCCTTCGGCGCCTGCGGCCTGCCCTACTACGCCGGAGCCTGGTTCGACGACCCGGCTTTCATGCTGGCCAGGACGCCTGAACAGCTGCGCAAGTCGGGCATAGACGTGCGCCTGCACCACCGGGTAACCAGCGTCAACCATGCCGCAAGGACGGTCAGCGTAACAAACCTGGACAGCGGCGAGGTACATGAAGAGAGCTTTGACCGCCTTATGATAGCCACCGGCGCAAACCCCATCCGGCCACCGTTCCCGGGCATCGAACTGGCCAATATCCAGACCCTTACCAAAATGGCCGATGGCGAAAAACTGCGTTCGGCCTTGGCCGATCCTGCCTGCAGGGAGGTGGTGGTCATAGGCGCCGGCTTCATAGGCCTTGAGACCGTTGAAGCCTGCCTGCACAAGGGCAAGTCAGTCAGACTTGTCCAGCTTGACGACCGGGTGCTGATCGACGCCTTTGACAAGGAAATCACGGACCTGCTGGAGAAACATCTTGCCGCTGAGGGTGTCCGACTGCACCTGTCCGAGACCGTGGCCAGCTTCAAAGGCGTGGATGGAAGACTGACCGAGGTTGTGACCGACAAGGGCTCGTATCCCGCGGACCTGGCGGTTCTGGCAGTCGGCGTGCGCCCTGCAACCGCCTTCCTCGCCGGCAGCGGCGTGGAAACCCTGCCCAACGGGGCCGTCATAGTGGACAGGGACGGCAGTACCAATCTGCCGCAGGTATACGCCGCCGGCGACTGCGCCAGTGTTCCTCTGGCCCTGGACGGCAGCCCTGCCTACGTGCCACTGGCCACCGGAGCCAACAAGCTTGGCCGGGTGGTCGGCGATGTGCTTGCCGGCAAACCCGCCCGGTATCCGGGAAGCCTCTCCTCAGCCTGCATCAAGGTACTGGGCATGGAGGCAGGCAGGACGGGCATTTCTGAACGCGATGCCGCCAGAAAGGGCGTGGCCTGCAAAACCGTCTTCATCCAGGACAAGGATCATGCCAACTACTGGCCGGGCCAGTCAGACATAGCCGTAAAGCTGCTCTATGACCCCGAGAGCCGCAAGCTCATCGGCGGACAGGTGGCCGGCGGCCAGGGAGCGGTGCTCAGGACAGATGTTCTGGCGGCGGCCATCACCGGCGGCCTTACGGTGGACCAGCTTGGCATGCTGGACCTCTGCTATGCCCCGCCGTTTTCCAGAACCTGGGACGTCCTGAACGTTGCCGGCAATGTAGCCAAATGAACACCAGAGGGAGGCTCGAACAATGAACAGACACTCGATCGTACTGCTTGTCATCCTTGTCCTGATAGGGACTGGCATGTTTTCGCTCATCAAGATCCAGCAGGGACGCACCTTCATAGCCACAACAAGCGCACCCGGCCAGGGTGGGCTGGTCATCGGCGGATCGGCTGCGGTAGGCGGTCAGGGCAGCGGAGGACTGGTCATAAAAGCGGCACAACCAGGGACAGCAGCAAACATACCGGCAACTGCTCCAGCCGGCCCCATCGACCTTCCGGCCGATGCAGACGCCGCTGCGTGCCCGTGACAGGCTGCCATCTTCTGACCACGCTCAAGCACACAGGACAGGACAGGGAGGAAAGGAAATGAACATGAAGAGGACAAACGGGATTGCCCACACGGCAATCATGGCTGCATGCCTGCTGGTCTTTGCCGCCGGCGCCATGGCCCAGACTGCACCCAATGACACGTACCAGTTCTTCAACAGCACCGAGTACAAATACCTGAAGGATCCGGCTCCGGTGTACCGGACCGTCTCATACGATCAGCTGATAAAGCTGTTCGAAAGCGACGGAACCTACATGATCCTCTTCGGCGGTTCATGGTGCGGCAACACCCAGGCTGTCGTCGGGTTGATCAACGACGTAGCCAAGGAGTATGGCGTAGAAACCATCTACAATTATGACTGGCGTGTCGATGGAGCCAAGGTACACCTCCGGGATACAAAGAACCCCTACGCCAACCTGTATGTCGACGTGGTCAACAAATACCTGCCAAACATCGTAACCATTTATGACAAGGCCACCAGCAACGTCAGCTACACCACTGCCGACGGTACTACCGTGACAGCCAACAAGCTGCAGGTACCCTTCCTGTTCATCTACAACAAGAACAACACCGTCAACGGCCAGAGCGCTCCAATCGTGGCTTCCTTCGAGAAGATGATGACCTGGGAGAAGGACTTCCAGACCAACGGCAAAGACGATCCAGCCAAGATGGAAGCCTACAAGCAGGAGATCCGGCCGCTCTTCGAATACATCTCCAAGAAGACCGGTCTCTTCGGCCTGGGCAAGAAAGTTGCCCAACTGGACACCTTCACCGACTTCGAATATTACGCCACCGCCATCAATGCAAAAGCAGGAACGACCATCCTCGATGCCTCGGATGAACCCTGGCTGATGCAGACCGTCTCCTACATAGAACTGACCAGGATACTGGACAGCCAGGGCACCTACGTCTTCATGTTCGGCGGCCCCTGGTGCGGCAACACCCGGGCTGTCATCAAGTATGTAAACGAGTATGCCCAAAAGTACGGCGTCACCAAGGTGTACACCTTTGACACCAAGCTGGATTCCAACATCCTGCAGATACGGGACAGCAAGAATCCCTACGGCTACATGTATGTAGACCTGGTGAACAAGTACTTCCCCGGTATCGTCACCGTATTCGGCGACAACCGCGCACGTGATATTACGTACACCAATGCCGATGGCCAGGTCGTGGCGGCACCACGGCAGCAGGTACCCTATGTGTTCATCTACAACAAGGACCACAAGGACGCTTCCGGCCAGCCCGACCCGATACTCGACCAGATAGAACTCATGTACACCTGGGAGAACATCCAGCCGGACTTCAAGGACGAGGCCGGCAACACAGGTGCCAATTACAAGACCTACACCGCTGCCCTGGACGCCTTGTTCAGCCAGCTGAAGAAGTGAGCCCGGACGCCCTGGAGGTACGCTTCACTGGCAAGCGCACAAGGCACAGTACCGGCATCCACTGTTGATGCCAGGGAATGCAAAGGCCGATCACCCGCACTCCGGGGGATCGGCCTTTTTTTACACCACCTTGAACCGCGCCATCAGGTCCGGAGCCCCGCCCTTGCCGTCCTTGCGGGTAAACTCGCCGGATTCCTTGTGGTAGGTATAATCCTCCGACCACTGCCGGTAATTGCGGATGGTCTGCACCACCGCCTGGCCTGCAAACCTGGCCTCGGCATTGCTCATGGTGGGGTGGATGGACAGGCGCACCCAGCCCGGCTTTTCGGTCAGGTCTCCCCCCTCGATCAGCTCGGTGATGTGCCTGCTGGTGGACTTGTCGATATTGAACAGGATGTGGCCATACGTACCCGCACAGGAACACCCGCCCCGGGTCTGAACACCGAACCGGTCGTTGAGGAGTCGCACTATCAGGTTGTAGTGTTCCCCGGGAGCGTAGAAGGACAGCACCCCCAGACGCTCCAGGTTGCCACCTTCCAGCAGCATGATGCCTGGTTCCTGCCTGAACTCATCCAGAACCAGCTCCACCAGTTCGTGTTCCCGGGCCAGTATGTTTGACACTCCCATGGCAGACTTCAGCTCGAAGGCCAGAGCAGCCCGGATGGCCTGGATGAAACCCGGCGTGCCGCCATCCTCCCTGGCTTCTATCTCGTCAACATAACTGTGGGTTCCGAAAGGCGTTGTCCACTTCACCGTACCGCCACCCGGATGGTCGGGCACGTGCAGCTTGTACAGCTCGTTGGACAGGATGAGTATGCCCGACGAGCCCGGCCCGCCCAGGAACTTGTGGGGAGACAGCATGATGGCATCCAGGCGCTGCTGGGGGTCTGCCGGGTGCATGTCTATGTCGATGTATGGCCCTGCAGCCGCCATGTCCACGAAACAGTAGCCGCCGTGGCGGTGCATGACCGCGGCCATCTGGTGGTACGGCGGCAAGAGCCCGGTCACATTGGAGCCAGCAGTGAAGGAGCCAATCAGCAGAGGCCGGTCAGCGTTGTCACGGCACATACGGTCCAGCCACTGCAGATCAGGCAGGCCAGTCGCGTCGTCCCGGGGCACCAGACGTACATCCACATCGCATTCCTCCCAGGTAATCTGGTTGGAATGGTGCTCCATGTGGGTAACCAGTACCAGCGGCCGCTTGCCCTCCCGGCAGGATTCCTGGCGGCAGGCCTCGGGTTTGCGCAGGCCAAGCAGGCGCTGCAGCTTGTTGGCCGCCGCCGTCATGCCAAAGCCGGTAAAGAACAGAGAATCAGTGCCGGAAGCGTTAACCGCCTGCTTGATTATGGACCGCGCGCGGTGGTAGGCCTCGGTCATGGCCACTCCGGTATACGTGGTCTCCGTATGCGTGTTGGCCACCAGGGGCCCTATCTCCCGGAGCATGAAGTCTTCTATGGGAGCATACAGGCGTCCCGAGGCTGTCCAGTCTGCATACACGATCGGAGCAGTGCTGCCATCCGCAAGCGTCATGGTCGCGTCGATACCGACAATGCCTTGGCGGAAAGGCTCGAAATGCTGTTCAAGGGTCATGGCAACTCCTTCGTCCCGTGTCCTTCAGGGGAGTATTCATTAAGAACTATATAAGCCAACTGGTCAAGTAAACAGGCGCGTTCCGCTGTGCGGAACCGGGTGCTCCGCTTGTATCTCCAGGCGGCTGCGGCTCGCCGCGCCACTACCCCCAGGCTGTCCGTTCCGGCCAGTCCCGGGCCTTATCCCCGCCGCCCGGAGGATACCGCTCCGCCCCCTCGCGCGTTGCGGTTCAGGGAAATTCCATACATCGCGGGGGCTGTCTCATGTTGCCGAGGGCTTCCGATGAAGTCCGGCCAGCCGGACCTCCATCAGCAGCTTACGCAGGGCTTCCGGGTCGGTACGGTTGATCCTGAGCTCCCCCTTGCCCGCAGCCTCCAGCAGGAGAAAGTACAGGGGATGCAGCCGGGGTTGCAGCGAGTCCAGCAGCCGCTGAGGGTCGGGCTGCCTGCCGAGGGTGACCCCGACATCCACCAGATTGGCGTTGTACAGACAGCGGTGCAGCCAGGCCCTGTCCAGAGCCAGTAGCCCGGACAGGCAGGCATCGGGGTGGACCACCCTCGGCACGAGGCCCTCGGCGTAGTGGGCGACCAGGAGATCCCGGGCCCGGATCACCGCGAAAGGCGTGAAGTCGAGGAACGCCCCCTGTCGCAACTGTAAGATATCCTCCAGGAATTTCTCGGACACCGCTCCCCGCAGGAGGCTGCGGCAGGCAGAGTCACCAAGGCCATGGAGGGCCAGCGCAGCGGTCTGGCTACCGACCCTGGTCCAGCAGTGGTAGGCCTGCCGGGGGTCAGCCCGAAGGGCTTTGAGGGTGTTGCCGAAGCAGTCATCCCCCAGCCGGAACTGCAGCAACTGGTATTCCCGGGTCCGGACCGGCTCAAGCACGGGATGTTTACCAACCGCCGCACTCTCGCGGCCCACCAGGTCACGCACATTACGCAGGAACAGGTATGCCACGGCGTAGAGCCAGAGCAGGGCCTCCCGCCCGCTTTTGCGTATGCTGACCTCCACCGCGGTGAAGTCAGTCCGCAGGTCCTCCGGCAGGAGTTGCCGGAATTCCGGGGTGCATTCCAGCACGTTGGTAAGAGTGCGGATCATCGCCCAGTTTGCACTCTTCTGCCGGAACAGGAAGACGCAGAGCCTGGCCAGAGCCGGCAGGGGCATGCCCTCCAGCCAGCCGAGCAAGGGAAAACCGAGAAACGCCTCCAGCTGCGCCTGATCCTTTTCCTTCATGAGCGCAGTGTAGTTCCCGCTCCTCGGGCTGTAAAGGGAGCTGGTTGGGGGTACCGCCGGCTTGTGTACCACCCCAAAACCGTATGAACGCCACCAAATGCTTCCTGGCCGATGAAAACCGCGCCTTGGAGAGTGGCTTCCGGATTGATATCCAGTGACAGTCCATCACCCCTGTGACAGCCGGTCAGCAAGGATCATCTTGATCAGTGATTGATACGGTACATCCCGCTCGTGGGCCATGGACCGCAGATGGAATCATGATCCTGCCAGAACAAGGCCTCTTCGGTTTCCGTGGCAAACTCAGGAATTGCTTTTTTGGCCTTCATATATCAGCCTCTCCTTCCGGCTTTTTCCCCACGCAGAAATGACCCGGATCCTCTGGCTCTTTATGGTGAAGACAATCATTCCCATCATCTGCCGAGGAAGGATCCAAAAAGCGAATCACCGACCTTCCTGGTGCCCCCATAACCCACTACCCCTTACCCCCGACATACACCAACGCACCTATCAGCTACAACCTACCAAACCCGGCCCGCTGCCGAGCACGCACCCCTACGCAAACCTTGACTAACAAAGGGCGGGAGGGTGTCAGGCACAGGTGGACCCTGCGGTAAGCAGGGGCTGCCTGTGCCGGACAGGCCCCCCCGCCTATTTGTACGCCAAGCTTGGCGCAAAGCCCCGTACATAGCGGCGGGCCGGACTGGGTTCATTGAGGCAGGATGGGGCGCTTGTTTTTATCCCCTCCAATAGCTATTTTATCTAGAGTGAGCACCTTTGACGATCTTGACAGCCAGGTTCTGGTCGATGAGCACCAGGATGTAAAAGAACCTCAGGAATACCGTGTCATACTGCTGAACGATGACTTCACTACCATGGAGTTCGTGGTTGCGGTACTGGTGTCGGTGTTCCACAAGAATCTGATGGATGCCACCAGGATCATGCTGGATGTGCACAAGAAGGGACGCGGCCTCGTGGGGGTGTATTCCTACGATATCGCGGTAACCAAAATCAATCGTGTGCATTCCATGGCGAGGGAGAACGG
>JAVEXH010000100.1:0-8329 GCA_034004175.1 Spirochaetia bacterium | reverse complement strand
CCTTCAGCACACACTGTTCCCAGGCTATGCGGTGGCCTGCCCTGGCCCAGGGCTTTTCATCCAGAAGACAGAAATCCAGATTGAGTACCACTTCGCCTTCAGCGGCCAGGCAACCATCCAGCAAAGACTGGTCAAGCCCCAGTCTTATCGTAGCAGTAGCACCCGGCGCAATTGCAGGCAAATCAAGCTGACCCTGCTGGACACGGCGGCCATCAACCTGCACTTCCCAGTTCAGCCAGATGCCACGGGTAGTGATGAAATCAAAACGACTGGTGACTAGTACCTTGCCATCAACGGGCCTGGAAAGACTGGCGGACAAGGGCTGGAACAGCTTCGAGCACTCGGCCAATACCGGCTTTGGGGTCCGGTCGGGAAAAACCAGACCGTTGCAGCTGAAATCCAGATCACTCGGGCTGTCGCCAAAGTCGCCGCCGTAAGCCCAGTATTCCTGGCCAGCGGAGTTCTTTGACACCAGAGCCTGGTCCACCCAGTCCCAGATGAACCCCCCTTGCAGACCAGGATATTTCTCTATCACAGCCCAGTAATCAGCCAGGCTCCCATTGGAATTGCCCATGGCATGGGAGTACTCGCACATGATGAAGGGCCGGTCATCACTTGTGGTCATGGCCCAGTCCTCCAGCAGGGAGATGGGCGGATACATCGGCGCTACAATATCGGATGCCGCTTTGCCGCGGGTCAGGGATTCAAGCGTGTACGGAGGCTGGCCGTATTCCGGCCGCACGGCACCTTCATAATGTACAGGCCTGCCGGGATCATAGGAACGTATCCAGGCAGCCAGGGCATCATGGTTGGGGCCATAGCCCGATTCGTTGCCAAGTGACCAGATGATAACCGAAGGGTGATTCTTGTCACGCAGGACCATACGTTTGCCACGATCCATGAAGGCTGCCAGCCAGCGCGGATCCCGGGTCAGGTGGTCGTAATAAGCGTGGGTTTCGATGTCCGCCTCGTCCATCAGATATATGCCATATTCATCGCATAGCTCGTACCAGCGCTCATCGGTGGGATAGTGGCTGTTGCGGACCGCGTTGATGTTGTGCTGCTTCATCAGTTCGATATCCCGGACCATGCTTTCCAGGCCAAGCGTCTTACCCGATCGCTCGTCATGCTCGTGGCGGTTCACGCCATGGATCATCACACGCTTGCCGTTGATCAGCAGGGCCCGGTCACGCACCTCGACTTTGCGGAAGCCCACCCGGCAGGCCACATGCTCAAGCTCTGTCCCCACAGGGGAAATCAGCGTGGTTACCAGGGTGTACAGGCACGGGCTTTCTCCGCTCCACTGCTGTGGCCTGGCTACGGGCACAGAAATACGTCCCGTCCAGCCTGAGGCCCGGAAACGGCCATCCACCAGGATGTCAGCCTGGGCAACAGGCTGATCACTGGTACCAGAACCGGCTTCCGGTGGGAACAGGGAAATCCGGACGGTCCAGCTGCCCTGCCAGGCCGCGGGGTCAGACCCCTCGGGCAGGCCTGCCGCAGGACCATTCCCCCGGGCAGTTCCGTACCCCTCGGCGCTTCCACCGGCATAATCCAGCGGGCCACTGTCTGCGTAGGGTCGGGAGGCACCGGGGTCAAAGCTGAAACCCAGCCTGGCATCCACCCTGAGCATCCCATCCTGCAGGGCATCATCCAGCTGTGGACGCGCAAAGAGATCGGCTATCCAGGCAGGGCCGGTGGTGTACAGCAACACACTCCGGTAGATGCCGCCATACCACCACTGATCCTGATCCTCTATGTAGCTGGCATCGGAGTACCGTATGACCGAGAAGGCCAGCAGGTTTTTTCCGGGTTCCAGGAAAGGTGTAAGGTCGAACTCGGATGGCAGGCGGGTGTCCTTGCCCCAGCCCACCGACTTACCGTTGCACCAGAGCTCCAGGAAACTTTCAGCACCCCCGACCCGCAATACGGTCCTGCCATCCTCCCAGCTTGCGGGCAGATCAAAGCTGACACGGTAGAGGCCGGTCGGATTGTGGGAGGCTGGTGCACGTGGGGGCACATTGGAGAAGGGCATTACGACATTGGTATAGTGGGGCTTGTCCCAGCCCTGCATGGTCCAGGTGCCCGGCACCTGGAGCTCACTCCAGCCACCATCGTCAAAGTCCGGCAGGAAGAAGCCCTCCGGACGGGAAGCCGGATTGGCTGCCAGGGCAAAGCGCCAGCGGCCGTCCAGGCTCAGGCAACGCAGGTTGTCAGCAAGCTCCCTGCCTTTCGGGCCGGCAGCAGCGGCCAGCCGGGCACTCCCGGCATCGGGGTACGGCAGCAGGGGGCTTCTGGCAGGCAGACGATTGAAGGCGGCCAGTTCCGGGTCTTCCCAGGGCAGGCTGGAGTTGAATAGTCCTTGGAGCATGGTCAACCTTTCACTGCGCCTACGGTCATACCGCTGATGAAGTAGCGCTGGAAGAGCAGGAAAAACACCAGAGGCAGGATCATGGCAACGATGGATCCCGAGGCTGTCATGTTGTAATACGAAACGAATTCGCCCTGCATGTTTGCAAGACCCAGAGTGACCGGCTTCAGCTTGTCGCTCTGCAGCAGTACCAGGGACCACAACAGGTCGTTCCAGATCCAGGTAAACTGCAGGACAGCCAAGGCTGCAAGGCTGGGCCTTGCCAGGGGCAGGATCACCTGCCAGTAGATGCGGAAGTCGCTGGCACCGTCTATCCGCGGCGCTTCCACCAGGCTGAACGGCACCTGCCTGAGGAAGTTCCGCAGGAAGAAAGTGCAGAAGCCCAACTGGAAGGCAATGTGGAAGAATATGACACCCCGCCGGGTGTTCATGAGCCCCACGGAATCGGTGAAGCGGAAGACAGGAATCATCAGCATCTGGAAGGGTATGAGCATACCGGCTATGAACAGCACCAGAATGAAGGTATTCAACCTGAAGCGGTAAAAGGCCAGAGCGAAGGCGGCCAGAGTGGACAAGGCCAGGGTCCCCATCACCGATGGCACGGTAATGATGATAGTGTTGTACACATAGCGGCCCATGCCTATGCTGGTCCAGACACGCACATAGTTGTCAAAGCGCCATTCCTTCGGGAAAGCCCACATGGCGCCCTTGCCCATGATCTCGTCCATCGATTTTACCGAGGTAAAGAAGGCCAGTACCAGGGGTATGAGCCAGAAGAGCACCAGGGCGGTGGAGATGATATAAAAGCCTGTTTTCAGCAGCAACCGTTTCCGGGATTCACCTATTGGTTCCATGATTCTGCCTCCCGTCTCTCATAGCCCGCTCGTTTTCTCGGCGCTGAGCGTCCGGTTTATGTACACCAGGATGAAGCTCAGGGTTATCAGGAACTGGATTACCGCGATGGCTGAACCGTAACCGTAATCCTGATACTGGAACGACGAGGTGTACATGTAGCTGGCCAGAACCTCGGCGGCCCTGGCCTTGGTATTGGTCATCACATAGATGATATCAAAAGCCCGCAGGGAATCGATCACCGAGATGGTCACCGAGACTATGGTCGCCAGAGCCAGCACCGGCAGTATCACTCTGGTGAAGCGCTGCCACCAGTTGGCCCCATCTATTATGGAAGCCTCGACCAGTTCAACCGGGACGCCCTGCAGGCCCGCCAGATAGAGGATCATGATGTACGGCACCTGCCGCCATACCCCGACCGCCACCAGGGCACCGGTCATGAAACGCTTGTCTCCCAGCCAGGGCATGGCCAGGCCCGGCAAGCCTATGGAGCGCAGGACCATGTTCAGGAAGCCGGCATCCGGATTGTAGATCCACATCCAGATGGTTCCTATGATGGCAAAACTCAGGGTCATGGGCAGGTAGAACAGGGTTTTGTACAGGCGGTTGCCCCGGAAACTGTTGTTGAACAACATGGCTATGAACAGGCCGAGCGGGATGGGCACCAGGACAAAGACCACTAGCCAGATGGCATTGTTCTTCAGGGCCACAAAGAACTGGGCATCACCGAAGAGCCTCCTGAAGTTGTCAAAACCAATATAAACCGTGTCGTACAACAGGCTGTCCCGTTTGGTGAAGGCGTAGCCCAGGCTACGTGCGATCGGGATATACACCCAGATCAGGTACATCAGCAGTGGCAGAGCCAGGAAGGCCCAGGGTAGCCACCAGCCGCGCTTGAATAGTTTCCCCTGCATGAAGCCCCCTTTGTACAAAAATGGCAGCAACACAAACCTCTTGTCCGCACAGATGCAGAGCAAAGGCGAACCAAAAAAAATCCGGGCGACGTGCCCGGATCGTCAGACCGGCGGTACCTCGCCGTAAATGCAAAGGTACCGCCGTGGGCTATCAGTCGGCGTAGATCCTTACGCGTTCCTTGTCCAGGTTCTCGAGGATGGTATCCAGGGCATCGGGGTTGGCCATGATGTCCAGGATGGCATTGAGACCCTTGGCTGCCATTTCCTCCGGCGCATCGCGGTCATAGAACTGCGCTGCAAAACTGGCACCCTTTACCATGGCCAGTCCACGCTCCGCCTCGGCATCCGGGGCCGGAACATTGATATTGGCTGCCAACCTGCCAAGGGGCTTGCAGAAGGCTTCCTGCTGCTCGGCAGTAGCCAGGAAGGCCAGGAAACGCTTGGCAGCTTCCTTGTTCCTGGCCTTGGACGGAATCATGAAGCCGTCGGTCGGGGTATCAACTGTGTACTTGGTATTGCCACCATAAATCGGGAAGGGGAAGAAATCGATGGAGCCCCGGGTGTTGGCCGGCACGGTATCCATGATGAACTGTCCCATCAGGTACATGCCTGCAGTACCTTCCGCCAGGGGCTTTACAGACTCCTGCCAGGACAGGGAAGTAGCGTTCTCGATGAAATAACCCTTCCGGGACATATCGGCTATCAGGCCCAGGCTCTTCTTTACCCGGGGGTCGGTATAAGCAATCTTGCCACTGGTAAGCTGGGCATGGAAGTCGCCACCATTGACGGCGCTGTCCAGCAGGTCAAACCAGCCGCCCAGGGTCCAGGTATCCTTGGCGCCCACTGCGATCGGGGCAATGCCGTTGGCCTTGAGGGTCTCGCAGACGGCGATGAATTCTGCGTCGGTTTTGGGCGGGGTCAGATTGTATTTTGCGAAGACATCCTTGTTGTAGTAGACGGCCCACCAGTACCAGCTCTGGGGCATGAAGTACACCTTGCCCTGGTAGGAGCTGGCAACCTTGAAAGCAGCAGGGTATTCCTTGAGGAAGTCGCCGCCAGGGAACACCGTGTCGATAGGCTCCAGGAGTCCCTTCTCGGCAAAGGCCTGCATGCGGTAGCCGGCAAACCAGGTTACCACATCGGGTGCGGAAGCTGAGGTCAGCCAGCTTGGCAACTGGGTCTTGAACTGCTCATGGGCAATGGTGTTCACGGTGACCGTGAGATCGGGATTGGCCTTCCTGAAGGCCTCCACCACGTCATTGAAGACAGCCTTGGGCTTTTCGTCGGACATGTAGGAATTGATGACCAGTTCCTTGTCGCCGGCTTCTTTGGCACCAGCGGCAAAAGCGGCAGCCGCTACCACGATAAGCATGAATGAAATAAGCACCACACGTTTCATAGATCCTCCTCTTTTACGGGACCGGTATGCACGCTCAGGCTACCGGAGGCAGCCCAAGTCATGATCATCCGCCGATCCACTGCATACTTGTTGCAAGGCAGTGTAAGAGGTTAATCCAATTCCTGTCAATCGAAATTTTCATATTTGTATATTGTCCACCTCGACAGATGGGCAATGCAGGTTGCGGAAGGCCCCTGGGCTCATCTTCTCGGTCTTCCTGAAGACCCGGCACAGGTAGTTGCTGTCAGAAAAACCAACCAAGCCGGCGATTTCTGCCACTGGCAGGGATGGTCTGGCAACCAGCAGTTCCTTGGCTCTGGATACCCTGAAGGCCGAAAGATACTCGATAGGCCGCATGTTCAAGGAATGCTTGAAGATCTGGCAGAGGTACTGGGGAGTAACATTTATCACGCCGGACAACTCGTCTATGCTCAACGGCCGGTGGTAATTGTTCCGGATGAATTGCAGGACCGGGCGCAGCTTGGCATGCCGTGGTTGGGCATCGCGGGTCTTGGGTTCCAAGGCTATCCTGAGGGCAAGGAGAAATTCATAGACAAGCAGCGAAGTATCATGATACGTGACCGCAGAATCGCCCAAAGACGCGTCATACAACTCCCTTATGAGGGTTTTCAGACGCCAAAGGTCAGAAATACCATATACCCCGGACTCAGGGATGCCTGCAAACGCAAGCATGCCTTCAACCGCAGCACCGCCAAAACCCATCCAGTCAGTAATCCAGTCCCCGCTGAGGTTGCGGTATTCGTGGGCCTCATCCGGCAAGAGCAGAAAGCCGTCACCCGGGTTTATTTCCAGCCGCTTGCCACCCACGGTAAGTTCACCTTTGCCTGACAGGCACTGCAGCCACTGGTACCAGGTATACCCCGTCGGCCGCCTGATGTTTTCCTGCGGCCAGTCATAGCCGATGGTGGCCAGAAAAAACGGCAGGCTGCGCTGGGTATCATCAATGTTTATGAACTGGAATGGCATGAGGTACTCCTTGAACCCTGCGCTTGCCGGAGAAACATCCCGAGGCAAACAAATCAGTATGTTTCATATTGTACTATAAAGTATCATTATTTACAATAAGAAAATTAATATTTTTTGATTATTGAAGATTGGATCCAGCAACCCCCGGTATCACCCCCACCAGCAACTCCGTCATCTTCCCTGCATTGGCCTTGAAGATCTCCATCACCGCCTGCCAGGTAACGGCCTGCTCGTCTTCCTTCCAGCAGTCGTAGTCGGTGGACATGGCCACCGCAGCGTAGGGTATGCCCAACTCGTTCGCAATGATGCACTCCGGGGCGGTGCTCATGTTTATCACGTCTGCCCCCCAGAGCCTGAACATGCGTGACTCTGCCTTGGTGGAAAACCGGGGGCCCTCTATGGTCACCACCGTGCCTGCCTTGTGCACCTTGATACCTTGTCTGGTGGCGGTATCAAAGAGGAGTTTCCGGAGTCCGGCATCGAAGGGTTCGCCCATTGGTACGTGGTGCATCCCGTCGTCAAAGTTGTCGAAGACGGTTACATCCCGGCGCCGGGTAAAGTCGATGAACTGGTCCAGCACCACGAAATCTCCCCGGCCTATCTCGTCACGCAGGGAACCCACCGCGGTGGTGGCAATGATATGGGTGCAGCCCTGATCCTTCAGGGCCTGGATGTTGGCCCTGTTTGGAACGCCCGTGGGGCTTATGCGGTGGTTCCTGTCATGCCTGGACAGGATGACCGTCTCCACTCCGCCGATGGTCCCGACTGTCAGGGTTGACGAGGGGTCGCCGAAACGAGTCGTGACGGTGATTTCATGTGAATCTTTGATGATATCCGGGTTTTCTAGCCCGGAGCCGCCTATGATTCCTACCTTGGCCATGAGTGATCCCTCCACCAAATATTCTGGTTATTGTCCTGGCACTTGGCCCAGCAACGCAACAACCGATTCGTATGCCGAAGCCAGATCAGCGCCGGCCACAAAGACACCGTCCTGATGCCCCCTGGTCACGATGACCAGGGGCAAGCACGGCATGAACTCCAACAGGAAACCGCCGGTGGTGGTATCAGTACCGGACAATTCGGCCAGCCTCTGGTACAGTGCTTCACTGCCGTAGGCTATGTCATCCTCCGTGCTGAAGGCTCCAGCCTGTATCAGGGCATTCCACAGCATGCGGGAGTGGACATGGATCACACCATCGACATCGGGCCGCTGATACAGGGCTGCGTGGCTCAGGGCCTCGCTTGAAGGCAGGCAGGGACCGGTGCATGACACGCTGTTATGCGCAAAATCCCAATCGTCAACCACCACATAATCACCACCGTCAAGGATTTCCTTGTGGCCCGTCTGGGTGCCGGAAACCACAAATCCTCCACCATTTTTTCTGCGACTGATATTTCCGTAACCGACCCCGGCCTGGCTGTCATGACCGATAAGCTTCAGCCGCCATAGTGCCGACCTTACCAGCTCAATGTCCTGGAATTCCTCCGGGGCCAGTGGTGGACCAGGTCGCCGGTTTTCAACCGTAAATTTTATGACACCCTCAGTTTTCATGAGCTTTCATTTTCTCACAAGCTGTGACAGCGGAGGTACGGGTGGACGCAGCGCCCGCGGTCATAAGTCTTGCCCCAGGCCAACGGCAAGAGTCTCCGGGCTGAAGATCCCTTTCTCCGTTATGTAACCACTGACCAGTCTGGCAGGAGTCACATCAAAAGCGGGATTGGCCACCTGTGTACCATCCGCATAAATCGCGACGGTGGCGGAACCGTTCTTGTCGACCTTGCCACCCTCCAGGTTGCCACTGTCTA
>JAVEXH010000099.1:0-8353 GCA_034004175.1 Spirochaetia bacterium | reverse complement strand
CTGGTCTGCAGACCGCGTACCCCGAAGAGATCCATATCCGCTGGCATGATTGAGGCATCCGGTTTGAGAACCATAGTGTTGATTTTGGCCTTGACTCTGGCTCTTGCCGGCAGTGCATCCGCAAATCCATTCTACGGCAGTGCTGATGATACCTTTGCCACACCTGCAGCTCCTTCCGGCGGCGGCCCTGGGCTGTTCACCGGATTCCAGCTGGACCTGCGGGATCGGTTGGCCCAGGCCTTCAACCGGACCAGCGAGGGGCCAGGAGCCGTCCTGGCCCTGCTGGGTCTTACGTTTGCCTATGGCATACTTCATGCCGCCGGGCCAGGACACCGCAAGACAGTGGTATTCTCCATGTTCCTGGGTAAAAAGGCCAAGGCCTGGGAACCCCTGGCGGTGGGCTTCCTATCTGCGGCTGTCCATGCCGGTTCAGGTGCGATTCTGATCCTGGTCCTGAGTCTCATACGGGGAGCCGCTGCATCCTTTGGTGCGGCGGATTCAATCATGGTCTGGATGGATGGTGGCAGTCTGCTTGTCCTGGCCTTGCTGGCCCTTGTATTGATCGTCCTGAAGTTACGTGAATTGCTGTCAGGCAAGCATCACCATCATGGTGCTGCAGGCAAGGGACGGTATGGCATGATCATGATCGCCAGTCTGGTACCCTGTCCGGGTACCATCATGGTCCTGCTCTTCGCCCTCTACCTTGACGCCATGCTTCTGGGGGTGGCTGCGATGGCTGCCATAGCCTTGGGTATGGGCCTGGTGGTGTCTGCCGCAGCCTATCTTGCCTGGTTCGGCAGGGAAGGGCTGTTCAACCGGCTCAAGACCAGTGAGCGCACGATGGTAAGAGTCTCAGGTTTCCTGGAGCTTGGTTCATATTCCCTTATCCTTGTCTTCTCACTGAACGCCGCCCGGCCATTTTTATCATCCATCTTCCAGGGTTTATGATCTCTCGTGGCACCCACCACATATTGACTTCCTGCAAAAACCGCTGACCACGTGAATGGGCTACGGGGCAATAAAAAGGCTGGCCGGGAATATCTTCCCAACCAGCCTGTGTGAAGGTGCCAGCATTCAGACCGGAGTTCAGGCCTTGAACAGTTTGTCTATCCGGTGCTTGTAGATCTCGGCTACAGCATGGCGCTTTACTTCCATCTTGGCCGACAGTTCCTTGCCTTGCTCGAAGGGTACAGCCAGCAATTCAAAGCGGAAGATGCGCTCGAAGCTCTTGAAGCCGGCTTTCTGGTTGATGGCCTGGTTCACTTCGTAGTCTATCAGTTCCTTTACTTCCGGCTGGGCCAGGAGACTCTCGTAGTCTACTATGGGAATATTGTTCACCTTGGCCCAACCGGTTACCGCTTCCTGGTCCGGTACGATGAGGGCTGCGAGGAAGCGCTGGTCCTGGCCAAGTACGACGGCTTGCTTGATGTACTGGCTGTCATTGATCTTCTGCTCTATCGGCAGGGGTTCCACGTTCTCACCGCCGCGAAGGACGATGGTATCCTTGGCGCGGCCGGTCAGCTTCAGCTCGCCATTTCTGGTAAGGATGCCTATGTCGCCGGTATCCAGCCAGCCGTCACCCTTCATGATCTTTGCGGTAAGCTCGGGCTTGTTGTAGTACCCCTTCATGATCTGGGGGCCCCGGGCCCAGACGACACCCTTCTTGCATCTGCCAAGGTCTTTGCCGGCATCATCGACGATCTTCAGTTCCGTTCCCGGTATCGCCGGCCCGACGGTTCCCATGACCGGCTTCATCTGCGGGCGCAGGGCGAGCACTGGAGCTGTCTCGGTCAGGCCGTAGCCTTCCAGTATCTGTACGCCAATGGTATCGAAGAATACATCCACCGATGCAGGCATGGCGCCGCCGCCGGATACGCCGGCCTTGAAGCGGCCGCCGAGCTTGTGTTTGATCTTCTTGAAGACCAGCACTTCGCCAAGGCCGCGTAGGGGAGCCAGCAGGATGAGGGGGATGATGGGGATGAGCAGGTCGAGCAGGCGGGAGCGGTTGCCGAAGTCGGGCAGTCGACCCATCATCATGTTCTTCAGGTAGGCAAAGCTTTCACCGACGCCCACAAAGAAGATGAAAAGAGTCTTCTTGGCTCCACCAGTCTGGCGTATGTTTCGGTAGATACCGTCTTTCACGGATTCCCAGATCCTGGGGACGCTGGCCATCCAGTGGGGTCTTATGGTCTGGAAGTCGGGCAGCATCACCGCGCCGACGGGCTTGGAGTAGGCCATGGAGTTGGACACCGCGATGATGGTGTACTGCAGGATGCGTTCGAAGGAATGCCAGACAGGCAGTACGGAAAGCCAGATCTGTCCAGGGCTTATGACCAGCAGTTCAGGCAGTGTCGTGGTCTGGTGCAGGAAGTTGCCGTGGGTCAGCATGACACCCTTGGGTTCGCCGGTGGTGCCGCTGGTATAGATGATGGTGGCAATATCGTCCCGGTTGCCCTTGGCTGCCTCGGCCTCGTATTCTCCCGGTTTGGCAGTCCTGCGTTTCTTGCCCAGGGCAAAGACATCGGCGAAATTCAGGACCTTTAGCCCGGCAGCCTCGGCCTGTGACGCAAGTGCGGCAGATGGTGCGACGAACAGTATTGCGGTCTTCAGACCGGTCACTTCGGAGCGACGGGCAAGGATTTTTTCCAGTTGCTTGTCATTCTCCAGCAGTGTCACCTTGCAGTCGCTCCAGGAAAGGATGTAGGCAATCTCCTGCTCGGTGGCATCGCAGCCCCGGGGTACGTCGGCTGCTCCCAGTCCAAGGATGGCAAGATCACTCATCAACCATTCCTTGCGGTTGTCCGAAATCAGACCGATACGGTCGCCACGTACTATACCCAGTTCCAGGAAACCGGCGGCAAGGCTTGCCACTTCTTCAAGAAGTTCCCGGTAGGTGGTGGGTATGAAGGTGTCTCCACCTTACTTGCTGTATTGCATGACGATATCGGGATTCTTCTGCACTCTGTCCATGAACATGAGTGCTAGTGTCGATTCCATGACTTGCCTCCGGTTTCGTGTTCATTCGACGCCCTTGTCCTTGCGCCGGATACGACCTGAGCATCTGGCCGTATCATTTTACAGATTAACAATATATGTAAAAATACGCAAGAAAATTCGAGTCTTCGCCGTTATCCTCTCCGTGGGATGTCCCTTGGCTACAGGAGTGATTGAATCCTGGCTGCCGGGATGATGGACTCTTGTAAGTGTCAGCTGTCGGTCTTGATCCGCTCGCCGGGGGCTTCGGCGAAGTAGCCGCGGAACAGGGCTTCCACGGCATCCAGATCCGGGGCATTCTGGATGGCAAAACGGATATGGTGGCCGAACTTCAGATTGTCGCAATAATAGAAAAAGAAGCGCCTGCTCCTGCTCAGATGGAAATTTTTGGGTAGAAGGATGCGGATCATGGAGATCATGCGGAGGCCGGTCTCTTCGAGGTCCACCTGCATGCTGAAGCCCGGGTCAAGCTGGTGGCCGCGTATGAGGGCAAAGATCCAGGGGCGCCGCACTGCCTCCCTGCCGATCATGATGCCCCCGGGCGCATGATCCTGCATCGCGGCGTTGTATGCCCTGAAGTCCCGGATATCGCCATTGCCTATCACCGGCACGGGCATCGCCGCAGCCAGTCTCCGTACGTAATCCCAGCGGCCGGTGCGCCTGAACTTCTCGCTGCTCAGCCGCGGATGCAGTACCAGATAGTCCGCTCCTGCCTCCACAAGGCCGGCACAGAAATCCCTGAGGGCGTCAAAGGACTCCTCGTAACCAAGCCGCATCTTGGCTGACACCAGGGTGTCCGGGGCAGCCTGGCGCATACCCCTTATCAGGGTCGCGGCGCCGGCAGGATCTTTCATCCACTTGACACCACCACCGATACGCTCTATCTGTGGAGCGGAGCAGCCGAAATTGGCTTCCACGCCGCCGACTGCCACTCCTTCGGCCTGTCGTTCCCTGACCAAGCGCTGTGTAGCCAGGGCCATACGCTCTGCATCAGGGGAGTATAGCTGCAGGACGGTTTGCTCCGGACAGGGTAGGGGATCAAGGAACCAGGCGTCGAAGGGTGATCCGGCCAGGTAACCTGCCGCACTGGTCATCTCGCTGTAGTAGCGGTCGCAGCCGCCAAAACCGGCCACCAGTTCCCGCAGCGGGCGGTGGCTCAGCTCCACCATGGGAGCAAGCATGAGGGAACCGGGTTTGATTGCTGTCATTGGCCGCACTATAGCCGCCTGTGATGCCGGTATTCAAGGTCCTGGCAATGCCGGGACATGGACCGGATACAGCCTTTCCCCGGCTGTAGCGCCTGGCGCGATTGACTATCGTACCGGTTTTGGGATATAAACGCAGGACGCGCATCCTTGCCCGCGGTCCATCCGTTCGGGTTGTTGCACTATATACCGTTTCCATAGACTATCCAGGAGGAATCCGTGAGCGTAAAGATCCGGCTCAAGAAATTCGGCGCCAAGAAGCGCCCCTACTATCGCATTGTCGTGCTCGACAGCCGTCAGCCCCGGGATGGCAAGACCATCGACGAGCTGGGTATCTATCACCCCGTAGAAGCCGAAGGCAAGCAGCTGCGCATCGACGCCGACAAGGCCCGTGCCTGGCTGGCCAAGGGCGCCCTGCCCACTGATACTGTCCGCGGCCTCTTGAACAAGCAGAACATACAGCTCGGCTGAGGTTTCCGGTCGCCTCAGGGCAGTACGCCAGGCCGGCTTGCTCTGCACTACAGAGCTGGCCGGGGGCGTTACGGCCTGCTGGCATCCATCATCAAGAAAGGAGCGACCAGTGGAACGGGACCTGATTGAATACATTGCAAAGTCGCTCGTAGACGATCCGGCGGGTGTTTCCGTCAATCTCGTCGAGACCGACGAGGCTACGGTCATCGAACTCCGGGTTGCCCAGGAAGATATCGGCAAGGTGATCGGCAAGCGCGGGCGCATAGCCAAGGCCATCCGTACCCTGCTGTCCGCCGCCGCCACTCGTGGTGGCAAGGATGTCAGACTCCAGATACTGGACTGATATGGACAAACTGGCCATCGGCCGTATCGGCGCAGCCCACGGGCTGGACGGCCGCGTCAAGGTAATTACCTATTCCGGCGAATCCGGACACTTCAGGAAACTCGATACCGTGGAGCTGAGGGACGGCGAACGCAGCATGAAGGCTGTGGTCCAGTCTGCCGCTGCCCATGGCGAGCTCGTACTGGTCAAATTCGAAGGCTACGACAGCCCGGAAGCTTCCAGGGTCCTGGCCGGTTTCGAGATCTGGGTTCCCCGCAGCAAGGCTGCTCCGAAGCGCAAGGACGAGTATTACTTTGCTGATCTTGTAGGCTGTGTCCTGCATGCGGAAGGCAAGGATCTTGCTACCGTCTGTGCTGTCTGCGACGGCGGCGGCGGCGAATTGCTTGAGGTAGCCTTCCCCGGCCGCAGCAGCGTGCTCATTCCCTTCCGCAAGGAATTCATAGGCACGGTGGACATAGAAGGCAAGCGCATCGAACTGATAGCGCCCTGGATCATCGAGTAAGGACAGCTTCCCATGCGCATGGACATACTGACCCTGTTCCCTGAAATACTGCGGGGCTTCTTCGAGAGTTCCATCATGGCCCGGGCTGTGGAGCGTGGGCTGGTTTCCTATTCACTTACCGACATCCGTGATTATGCCACCGACAAGCACCACAAGTGTGATGACGAGTTGTACGGCGGCGGGCCGGGTATGCTCATGCTTCCAGGTCCCTTGGGTGCTGCCCTTGAAGCTGCCGGAACCGAGGGAGCCAGGGTCGTGTATGTGAGCCCCGGTGGACGGCTGTTCAACCAGGCCTATGCCCGTGATCTGGCTACCGAGGAGAAGCTCATCCTGATCTGTGGACGATACGAAGGCGTGGACCAGCGCATCATTGATAAATATGTCACCGATGAGATAAGCATAGGCGACTATGTGCTGTCCTCAGGCGAAGCTGCGGCCCTGGTGATAGTAGACGCGGTGTACCGCCTTATACCGGGTGTAATCACCGGAGAATCCCTTGAGGAAGAGAGCTTCGAGGATGGCCTGCTGGAGTACCCCCAGTATACACGCCCGGCACTTTATGATAATATCCGGGTTCCGGACGTACTCGTCTCGGGCCATCACGCCAACATCGTTAAATGGCGACTGCGCAAGAGGCTCGAGAAGACCCTGCTATACCGACCCGACCTGCTCCAGGGCAAGGGATTGGAGGGGGAGTTGCGTTCAATGATACAGGAATTAACCGCACAAGGGGGAGACTGATGGACCTTATAAAGATGATTTCAGCCGGACAGACCAAGGATCTTCCAGACGTCAAGTCCGGAGACACCGTAAAAGTGCACTTCAAGATCGTTGAAGGCAAGACCGAGCGTATCCAGATCTACGAAGGCCTTGTCATAGCAATCAAGAACGCCGGCACTGGCAAGACCTTCACGGTACGCAAGAACTCATACGGCGTTGGTGTGGAACGGGTTTTCCCCATGCATTCCCCCCGGATCGAGAAGATAGAAGTGGTACGCTACGGCAAGGTCCGCAGGGGCAAGCTGTATTACATCCGCGAGAAGATCGGCAAGAAGGCCAAGATCAAGGAAATGCTTGGCGGACGCAAGCCTCCCTTCCGCTCCCAGGCCGCCGAGGTCTGATCAGGTAGTGCGGCCCGCAGGCCCGACAGAAGTTCCTAGTGCTCAATTTACAGGCGCCGGCCGGGATCTCAGGTCCAAGGCTGGCGTTCCTGTTTCCAGGGCTGGTCGTCCAGGCGGCAGCGCAGCGCCCGGCACGACTGTTCCATCCCAGGGCAGCCCCATCCCAGCTTCCATCCACACCGGCACAGCACCTGCCCAGCCAGGAGTGCCACAATTCCTGTCTACCCGCTTTGGCACCATGCTCCAGCAATTCGGAATTCCCAAAGACGCCGCTGCCGCCTTTGCCCTTCAGGCTTTGATGGGTGAGGGGCTTGGGCTTGATGCACAGACCATAAAGGCAGTACGGACCATTGCCCTTCGCCATGCACAGCCCAGACGGGCTGCGGCTCTGGCTGCCAGGGCCATCGCAGCAGGCCTGAAACCGGATGACGAAAGCATGAATGCCCTCATCCGTACTCTTGCCGGGCTTCCGGTCGACGATGTTGCTGGAGACTCTGTCCGGGTTCAGGACAGACAGTCCGGCAATGGCGAAGGCAACGAGTCCGGCAACGAGTCTGGTAGCAAGTCTGGCAATGAAGATGGCAACGATCCTGGCAAGGATAATGACCGTGAGCCAGGAAGGGATTCAAGCCAGGAGCAAGGCAGGGATCCAGGAAAGGATACAAGGATGGCTCCACCTGAGGAATCCGATGCTCCTCATCCTGCCGATTCCTCTGGCTCTGATTCGGGTGACAGTGATTCCGGCAGGCTACTCCAGTCTGGTCCGGGAGCTCGGTTTCAGGCCGGGAAGCCGACTAAGGTGAGTCATGAATGCCAGGATGAGGTGGAGCTCCGGAAAAATCTTGAATCGGCCTTCATGGGATTCTCATCCAGGGCTGCTTCGGATCCTGGTTTTTCCAGCCTTGCCCGGCGAGGGCCGGATGGTCGAGGCTGGCTTTGTGTACCCTATCAATTCTCCGTGGATGACGTTGATTTTTCAGGCTATTTCCGTATAGTTTTTAACTATGCTTCAAACAAAGTGGAGCGGCTTGTCGCGGAAATCGATTCTTCCGGGCAGACCAGGTTCTTTGATGTGTCCTGGGGACCCAAGGGCAAGCCGCAGCTTCGGTTCATGCCAGGTTCCGCAGTCGAGGGAAAGGATTTTTTACGTACTTTCGGGAAGTCGATGAAGGTGGAGCTGATCCCCCAGGTAGAGGATCCTGCCCTGATCGACACCGTCTACCGGGAAGTAGACGGTCATGCCTAAGGTTGGGGACAAAAAAGCCATAGCCCTGATGTATGACCCATCCCTGCCTGCGCCGCTGGTTCTGGCCAGGGCCAGGGGCCACAAGGCAGAGCAGATGGCGAGTATCGCCGGGCAATCCGGGGTTCCTGTAGTGGCTGACGAGGGGCTGGCAAACGGTCTGATTCCCCTTGATGTCGGTACTCTGGTGCCTTTTGAATATTGGGAACTGGTTGCGAGGGTTTTTGTTTTTATAAGGAAAGTTGAACATGAAAAAGAAGTACGCCGTTGACCAGATTCAGCCAGGCACCCGATTCACTGCGGATGTCTACTCTGATGGAACCAATCTGTTTGTGCCTGCTGATACGCCGGTACGTGCCAAGGATCTGGAAGGTCTGAAGCAGTGGGGCGTACCCTTTGTGTACAGCGACGGCAATATGGAGACAGCCGCTGAAAAGCCGGCTGAAGCAGCTGAAGAAGGGCCTGGGAAGAAGG
>JAVEXH010000098.1:0-8371 GCA_034004175.1 Spirochaetia bacterium | reverse complement strand
TTTCACTGAATATGGGCTGCAGGGTTCGGTCCTCCAATCCCGTTCCTGCAACGACAGGGTGTTGTGCCTGGGTGAGCGGGTATGGATTCACCACTTCTCAGGTGGTGGTCAGGTAGCGGACCAAGTTGTCCAGTTGGGTCAGTTTCTCTTCCAGGGACACTGGCGAGAAGAGTTGGAAGCCTTTTTTGAAAAACATGGTATCCGTGCCGAACAGGATTCGCTTCCTGAACAGGCTGAAAAACTCCCTGGCCTGCTCCGCTTGCCTGGCCAGTTCAAGGAAGTAGTATCTTCCGGGACTCAGGTCGACGAAGGTGTCCGGCCAGCGCTCCATGAACTCCGTCAGCCTTGGTAGATCACCGGCCAGGAAGATGAGGTGCGGGAACACGACCCGCAGACCTGGCACTGCCTGCAGCATATGTTCAGTCTGTTCAAACAGGTTTTCATACGACGGGCATGCTGGCTGTTTCGCAGCCCAGCTGTCAGGCGGGTCAGCTACATGGAGCACTACAGGCATTGATAATTCCACTGCGGTCCTGAGGCCATCCAGATAGTCATCATCGATCAGTGATATTCCTGTTGCGGCCTGTACTTCCGGTTTGCCTTCCCATAATTTGACGCCATCAAAACCGAGGGCATGCAGAAGCCTGATCTGGTCGGCAAATCCGCGGGCGGCCAGATCCAGGCTGCCGAGGGCATAGATCGTATCCTGGCTAGCCTTCTGGTCCCTGATCTTGGCAGCCAGGCATTCCGGGTTGAAATTTATCCTGCCCGGTACGGGCAGGGACAGGAGGCAGAGGGCATCGAAGCCTCCGGCCTGCTGGTACCGCATCAGGTTATCGTATTCGTCTATGGTGCCGAAGTGGAGATGCGAATCGATGCGATTCATGTCTGAGCTCTCCCGAAGCGTGTCATCTCAGACCGAATTGTGGTTCCTCGGCAACCAGTTCTGTCAACAGGAACCCAAGGTCCCGGTGGTTCCTTGCCAGGGTGACCGGAAACCGGGCAGTCGGTTCGAGGAAGAGAGCCTTGCGGATGACCGCCGCCTGCCAGGGGCGGTTCAGGTAGATACGGAGCTTGCGGGATGCCAGTATCTGCTTCATGCCTACCGTTACCGCTCTGGATGGAACTTGTTCATAGGCACCACGCAGGGCTGTATTGGCATTGATGGTACGTGTCTCACGGCTGAGTGCGACCACCCTTGTAGGAATGTCGGCAAACTCGCCGTCGGCAAACTCGCCGTCGGCAAACTCGCCGTCGGCAAACTCGCCGTCGGTAGAACTGGATGACCCGCCGGATTCCGGAGGCTCGTTGAAGGCCAGGTGGCCGTTTATTCCAACGCCTGCATGGCACAGGTCTATGCCGCCAAGGGATACTATCAGCTTGTCATATTTTCCGGGATCGGCAGGATCGGGGAAATGAACCTGGTCCTTTCTGAATCCAAGGCCCGCGGGCATGGGAGCGATCAATTCACGCTTGATGAAACCACGGAAGGAGAGCGGACTGTCCTCCGGTATCAGGGTTCCGTCTTCAGCAAGGTACTCGTCCATGAAGAAACAGTGGAACTCCGAGAGGTCCAGCGGGCTTTCCCTGAGCAAAGCCAGGAACCGGCGGTACTGGAACACAGGCCCTACGGGGAGGATCATCGTAGTCCGCCTGCCTGCCATCGAGTGGTCTTTTATGGTGAGGTACATGGAAAGGGCCATGCGCCAGTACAGGTCGATATCGGTTTCCAGTATCTCCAGCTGGATGCCGCCTTTTACGGCGGCGGTCCGTAAATCCTGCCTGTATACGTCCATCAGGTTCTGCATGTTCTTTCCTTCAGTCCAGTGTAATCCGAGCTCTGGTTCTGGCTGATCGCTCGGCTGCCAGGCAGAGTCGGATCAGTTCCATCTCCTGCCGGGGTGTGTAGATGGAACTGCCTTCCGAAAAGCCTTTGTGGGCCAGGTCGATGTAACGGCTTATCTCGAAGAGTTCTCCCGATGGTTCGGACAATTGAAGCTGGGCTGCCTCTTCCTGGTCTCGGCTTTTGACGCGGACGCTCCAGTCTGGTTTGTCGGTCCTGTCCATGGCCCCTGACCAGATGGATCTGACCGCGCCGTTGGATCCAGTCACTTCCACCACCTGGTGGTGTTCGAAACCGGACAGGGTCTGGGATACCACTGCATAGGCACCGGACTCAAACTCCACAGTCGCCGTGAAGTCACGGCAGAGGCCGGGAGCGTATTCGTTGGTGAGGGCCGTCACGGCAAGAGGCTTGCCTGCGGGTTCCATGTACCACAGGAGCAGATCAAAGAAGTGTATGGGTTCCTCGAGTACCCAGGAACCGACTTTGGCGGGGTCGTAGCGCCAGTTGCCCTTTCCCTGCCGGTAGGGGAAGCGGAAGAGGTTCAGCATGGCATAATGGGGCTTGCCGATCGTACCGGCATCAATGGCTTTCCTGAGGGCCGACCACTGCACCGAGCAACGCATCTCGTGCACGATGCTGGTTATCTGGCAGCGTTCTGATTCCGCTCTTTCCGCGGCTTGAACTATGCGTTGGCAGTCCTCCAGGGTGGTTGCCATGGGTTTTTCAAGAAGTACATGTTTCCCTGCTTCAAGGGCTGCAAGGGCAATCCCGGTATGCAGATAGCTGGGTACAACTACGTGTACGGCTTCAACTTCCTGCATCTCCAGCAGGAGTTTGTAGTCGGTGAAGACATGGGTTTGTGGATATTGTTCCCGGGCTTTTGCTGCGCTCTCTTCGCTGTGGCAAGAAATTGCTGCCAGGCGCTTGCCAGGCAAGGCAGCTACAGATGCCGCATGTATGCTACCCCAGGCTCCGAATCCGATTATCCCGACCTTCATTATGCAGCGCCTCCTGTATGGGTCTCGTATTTCCCGTTATCCAAAACTTGCGACCACTATCATCCGAATACCAGGCGAGGCAGGAAGAGCGATATCTCCGGGAAAAATACCAGGAGCACGAGGATGATGGCATAGGTAAGGATGAAGGGCAGGACAGCCTTTGAAAGGGTTTCCAGAGTTACACCCGCAATCTTCATGCCCACAAACAGGTTCGCACCGAAGGGCGGGGTCAGGAAGCCTATCTGTGCTGAGACCACGAAGAGCACACCGAAATGTATGGGATCCACACCAAGGGCGGTGACAACGGGCAGGAAGATGGGGGTGAGCACGATGATCTGGGAGAAGGTCTCCGCCCAGGTGCCTATGAAGATCATCAAGCCCATTATGATGAAAAGTATGACATTGGTGTTGGTGGACATGCCTGCCACGCTCCGGCCCAGGGCCTGGGGTATGCCTTCCAGGGTCAAGAGGCGAGCGAAGGCAAAGCCTGCGGCCACCAGGATTATCAGGGTTCCGGAGAGCATCAGTGTGTTTTTCAGTGCCTGGTAGAGGTCTTTGAGTTTCATCTTCTTGGTAACGAACATGCCAATGATGATGCTGTAGAATATGGTGACCTCCGCTGCCTCTATCGGAGTGAAGAAGCCGGCATAAATGCCGCCCATCAAAAGAACTATGGCAATCAGTGCCCATTTGGCGTTCCAGATGGTCTGTACCGCTATCCTAAGGGTCATCTTCTCATAGACTTCTTTCTTTTCCTCCTTGCCGGTGAGTGCGTACTGGGGGAACCATTTCAGCAGTATTGCACTGGTGATTGCCAAGGCTACGGCCATGATGAGTCCGGGTATTACACCGGCCAGGAACAGGGCTGCAATGGATTGGGAAGCGATGATGCCGTACATCAGGAAGGGGTTGCTCGGCGGTATGAGGATACCCAAGGCGCCGCCTGAGCTGGCTACAGCCCCGGCAAACTTGCGGGTATATCCGGCCTGGATCATGGCCGGTATCATGAGGCCGCCTATGGTTGCCACTGTTGCCGGACCTGATCCAGTTACCGCTGCAAACACGGCGCAACTGGCTATGGTGATCACGGCAAGGCCTGACTTGAAAGACCCCATGAACCGCTTCACCATGTTCACCAGTTCTTCGGTGATGCCCGCCTGTTCGAAGAGGCTGGCAACCATCAGGAAGCCGGTCACGGCAATCAGCGGGTACTGGTCCACACCATAATACAAGCTGCTCACCATGGTATGCAGGACGGTGCCGCCGAAGTAGAAGAATATCAGGGAGGTAAGACCCAGGCACACATAGATGGGAAGCCCGGACAGTAAAACTACTACAAGGACGATGGCAATCCACATGTCAGGCCTCCTTCTGCTGCCGGTACTTGCGTACGTAGATCTGCACCAGCCTGATCGAGATCAGTACCGATCCTATGGGAACGGTAAGGAAGATCCAATGCAGGGGTATTCGCAGGATTGCACTCTCGCCGATGAAGCGTTGCAGTTTGGGATAGAGCTGGAATGCAATGATTATGACTACCACATTGAAGCCGAGCCAGATGAGGTCAGTGGTGATCTCGAGTATCTTCCGGCCAAGAGGTGGCAGCATGTCACGGATGAAGGTGATGCGTATGTGATCTTCTCTCTTCATACCGTAACTGGCGCCGAAGTAGACCACGAGTACATACAGGATCCGTGAGAGTTCTTCCTGCCAGGGAATGCCAGAGTTGAATAACAGCCGCATTACCACCCCGATGAAGATCAGTGTCAGACAGGCTGCCAGCATGGCAACTCCGATGACTTCTTCGAAGCGCTCGTCGATTATTTTCAGGATCCTGCGCATGCAACCTCCTCAGTGTTAAAAAACACTCCCCGTATCCGGATGAAGACGGGGAGTGGACGCCGGGCATAGCCAGCACGATTACTGGAACTGCTTACATGCCAGCGGCTGCAAACAGCTTGTCTACAAATGCCTTGCCTGCCTGGGCATCGCCTTCTCCAATGCGCTCATAGAAGGCTGGCCAGATGGTACGGGCCCTGCGAGCCCATTCATCATAATCCTCCGGAGGACCAAGAACCTGCAGGCCATGGTCCCTGATGGAAACCTGGATGGCCTCGTCCAGGATCTTCTGGGCGTTTTCCATGGCAAAGGCCATGGTTTCCATCGAAGCCTTGTCCACCACAGCCTTCAGGTCCGCCGGGAGTTTCTGGTAGCTGTCTTCGCTGAGAACGCCAAGGGAAACCTGGAGCTGATGGTCGTTGTTGGTGATGTATTTGACCACTTCATTCATCCGGGCTGAAATAAGAACCGAGTCGTCAACCTCGAAGGCATCCACAACGCCAAGCTGCATGGCATTGAACAGTTCGCTCCATTCAACCGGTGTCGGACTGTGTCCCCAGCTTTCTATCATGGCAACCATTACCGGGGACGGTGGAACCCGGAACTTCATTTTCCGTAGATCGGCAAGGTTGCGCACCGGCTTGGCCGACATGATGTGGCGGAAGCCGGAATCCCACATGGTGAACATGCGCATGTTGGCCTTGTTCACCAGGTACTCGTTGTTCTCGTCCCACATGGAATAGGCTGCCTTGCGGAAGTTTTCGCTCTTCTCGAACATGTAGGGCAGAATCAGGGCATCCATGCGCGGTGCGTACTGGGTTATGAGGTTGAGGCTCGTGACAAAGCCGTCGATGGAGCCGGACACTGTCAAGTCTGCCATCTCCCGGTCATTGCCAAGCTGGGCCGAGGGATACACCTCGATCTTGATCCTGCCCTCGGAGTATTTCTCCACCAACTCCTGGAATTTGGTTGCCGTGACATGAAGTGCTGAATTTTCCAGGGGGGCATTTGCGTGACCGATCTTCCATGTGAAGGTTTCCTGTTCGGCTGCCGGCGCGGCTACGGCAACTGCCGTAATGCCTGCGAGCACGACGAGCAAGAGTGCGATACGAAGCGCTTTGTGCATACGCTCCTCCTTGTCTGGGGTATTGATAAAACCTTAAAACCCGCCATTGCTGTTGTCAATGAAATATGTAAGAAATCGATCTGGTCCGGTCATTGCATGGTCAGGTAGATGGAAGCAGCGCTCCCAGATGCGCAAAACTGCGCTCGGCCTGTTCGGTGCTTCCGCACTCCACGCTGAAGACTATGTCCCTTGGTGCCCTGGAGCAGATGTCGATTACCTGTTCCCAGTCAACCACGGCATTGCCGGTGGCGAAGTTCACGCCGATGGCAGGTGAGTCCACCAGGGCAAGAAGGCGGTCCATGCCCTCCATCGAGCCGCTGTACTGGTGGTGTGGTTCAAGACCGATCATGACGCTGCGGCGCTCGGCATCATGGGCGGCAAGGGTAAGTGAATAGCGGATCAGGGTGAAATCTTCTTCCTCTGTGGTCCAGGGGCGCTTGGTGCCCTCGGAGGTGTTCACAACCGGTACCCCTAGTTCGCCCGCATACTGGATCCCTGCCCGCAGGTAGTCAACAGCAATATCAGGTTTGACCAGTTGGGCATGGGATGACAGGGCCGAGATGCGTAGACCTGCCTCATCGCAGGCCTGCTTCATTGCCAGAGGATCCTCCAGCATGGAGACCGAGTGGAAGAAGCCGCCTTCGGCCAGCAACTGGCGTCCGGTATGTACCATGGGTTCCACAAACCGGTATCCGATGGCAGCAGCAGTCTGAAGAGCCTTGGAGAATGAGAGATCCTCATGCCGGGAGAATTCAAGATTGAGTCCGAGCAGTATGGCCAGGGTGCCTTCTGTCATTCGATTCTTGCGGGTGGGAAGTACCAGCAACTATACTACAAGAGTCTGGATTTCTGGTGGCAACAATTGCATTGGTGGAGGTGCGGGCATGAAACACTTGATTGGAGCACAGACCATAGTCTGGGGTGAAACCATACGCGACAATCTGGCTGGCATCCTGCAGTTCCTGTCAGCCCATGGGTATTCAGGCGCAGAGACGGGAATGCGTCACTTCGATGCTGCCAGGCCGGATTATTACCGAAAACTCTACAAGGAGACCGGCATGGTTCCCCTTGGGCTGCACAGCGGCGGCCAGTTCTGGCTTCCCGATGCTGCCGAGGAAGAGCGCCGGAAACTGTGGGCTGCCGTGGATTTTGCCAAGGCTGTAGGTTTCAGCTGGATGGTGGTATCGGGCAACAAGGCGGAAACGGTGGAGTCCATGCGCAAGGCCGCAGAGACCTACGGGCAGATCGGCCGACGCTGCCGCGAGGCCGGTTTTGGTTTTGCGTACCACAACCACGACTGGGAACTGGCAGACAACGCAGCAATCCTGGATACCCTGATGGCGTGTACCGATCCTTCCGATGTCAGCCTGGTGCTGGATGTGGCCTGGGCCCATATCGGAGGACTTTCCCTTGCCGGATTGCTGGACCGGTATGCCGGGCGAATAGCCTACCTGCACGTAAAGGACGTAAAAGACGGCAAGTTCTGCGAACTGGGAACCGGGGAGATGGACCTGCCGGCCGTGTGTGATCTTGCAGGCACCCAGGGGGTGGAATGGCTGGTGGTGGAACAGGACTACACCGATCTGTCGCCGGAAGAAAGCATGCGCCGGAACAGGCAGTTCCTGGCCGGTTGCGAGGGTGGTTCCCGGAGTGGCTTCCAGCGTGGAGTGGAGTAAGCGTCATGAGAGACAAACATCCTGCACTGGAAGTCGGGTTTCATACAGGAGCCTTCAACAGTGCGTACTTCTCCTTCCGGAAGGCCCTGGACTGGGCACAGGACAATGAAATACGGAACATCGAATGCGGCTTTGTTGACGGTGTAACCTGGAACCACGGCCTGGGATATTTCCCGCATATCGCATCCTGGGAAGACCCGAAGTCCGTCCGGAGCCAACTGGATGAAGCCGGTGTGGTCCTGACCCAGCTGGATGCCGCCTTTCCCATCTCCGGCCTTACCGGTCCGACTGTCGGGGTGCCCTATGTCCTGGACGCCATCCGGTACGCCGCCCTGCTTGGCTGCCCCATGGTGGACACCACAGACGGACTGCACCAGCCTGAGGGCCTGAGTGATGCCCAGGCCATGGAGGCCATGAAACGATCCTACGGCCAGATTGTCGAGGTGGCTGAACGCTACGGCATCGTGGTGACCATAGAGACCCACGGCTATTTTACCTCCGACATCCAGCGCATGGGCGCGATGCTCGACTTCGTCGACTCGCCATATCTGCAGATGACCTTTGATACCGGCAATGTCTTCATCTCCGGCAACGATCCGGTGGCCTTCCTGCGCGCCCATATCGGTCGGGTGGCCCATGTGCATATCAAGGATGTGGCACCCCAGTTGGCCGATGCCTCCCGGGGCAGGCAGACGGGGATAGGCATGAGCCATTCAGCCATCGGCGACGGGGTGAACGCTGGCAACATACGCAGCTGCCTGGCCATGCTGAAAGACCATGGTTTCTCCGGTGCCGCAAGCCTGGAATGCGAGGCCAGGGGCGGGCCTGTGCTGCAGCGTTCCATCGGATGGACCAGGAAGGTGCTGGATGAGCTGGGATAGATCGG
>JAVEXH010000097.1:0-8440 GCA_034004175.1 Spirochaetia bacterium | reverse complement strand
TTGGGGCTTACGAGTTGGCTGGGTTTCTTCGGCGCCTTGGTCATAGCCATGCCTTTTGCCATTTTGTTCGGCTGGCTGTATGGTCAGCTCCTGAACAAGGTAAAGGGCGATGAAATGACCATTGCCATGTATGTAGGCTTTGCGATGGTGACCTTCTTCTCCATCATGTGGCTGCTCCTGCCGTTCACCAGTCCTGCCATGGTCTGGGGTTACGCGGGGCAGGGCCTGCGTACAACGATTACCCTGGATAATTTCTGGGGCCAGGTTCTGAACAACTTCCTCTCGGTACGGCTGGGAAGTAATTTCTTCTTCCCCACCGGCATGATCCTGTTCGTACTTCTCTGCGCTGCTCTGGTGTACATGTTCTTCAGGTCCAAGACTGGCACGGCTATGACGGCTGTCGGTTCGAATCCTGATTTTGCCAGGGCTGGTGGTGTTTCGGTGGACAAGATGCGTACTATCAGTGTGATCATCTCCACCATGCTTGGGGCTGTAGGTATCCTGGTGTACCAGCAGAGCTACGGGTTCATACAGTTGTACCAGGGTCCCTTGTACATGGCCTTTCCGGCGGTGGCCGCCTTATTGATTGGCGGCGCCAGTGTGAACAAGGCGACCATGACCAACGTGATAGTGGGCACTTTCCTGTTCCAGGGCATCCTGACCATGACTCCAAGTGTCATCAACAGTGTCCTGAAAACCGATATGTCCGAGGTAATCCGGATCGTGTTGTCAAATGGCATGATCCTGTATGCCCTGACAAGAAAGACGAAGGTGTCCAAATGACCAAGAAACCGGATGTGCGCCGCTTCCTGGCGGACAATATCGTCGTAATCATATTCCTTGTCCTGACAGCTGCCGCCACTCCTGTCTCAGGGCTGTCGGCTGGTTACATCCTGCAGGAAATTGTTACTCGCATCGGTCGCAACTCTTTCCTGGTGTTCAGTTTGATACTGCCGGTAATGGCCGGTATGGGACTCAATTTCGGCATCGTGCTGGGTGCAATGGCTGGAGAGATAGGCCTGATCTTTGCAGTGGACTGGAACATTGTTGGCGTGAATGGCCTGGTTTTTGCCAACATGGTTGGTTTGCCCATAGCGGTTTTCCTGGGTTGGATCTGTGGTGAAGTACTGAATCGTGCCAAAGGCCGGGAAATGGTGACTGGTTTCATCCTGGGCTTCTTCATGGATGGAATCTACCAGTTTGTGGTTCTGTATCTGATGGGTGGTGTGATTCCCATGCGCTCGGCTGCAATAACCCTGAGCCGTGGCTATGGCATACGAAACACCCTGAACCTGGATTCAGTCCGTCAGAGCCTGGACAATCTGTTCATGCTACGGTTGCCAGGGCTGAATGTACCTGTAGGCACTCTGATAGTCATCGTCTTTCTGTGTGTGTTCATTGTCTGGTTCCGCAGGACCAAGCTGGGCCAGGATATGCGGGCCATAGGTCAGGACCAGATTGTTTCCAATGCCTCGGGAATCCCGGTGGAGCGTACCAGGATCATAGCCATAGTCATGTCTACGGTGCTGGCGATGGTGGGGCAGATAATCTTCCTTCAGAATATGGGCAACATGGCTACCTACAATGCCCACAGGCAGACCGGTTTCTTTGCAGTGGCGGCCATTCTTGTAGGCGGCGCATCGGTTACCAAGGCGACCATACCCAACGTGTTTGTCGGGGTGGTGCTCCTGCACTTGATGTACATTGTGATGCCCCGGGCAGGTTCCCAGCTTTTTGGTTCTGCCCAGATCGGCGAATATTTCAGGGATGCCTTCAGCTATGGTGCCATAGCCCTGGCCCTCATCCTGCACGCCTGGCGTAAACGCAGGGGTGTTGAGATAGACCGGGCAGGACTGAGGCGGGGCAGTGGCGGGCCGGGAACGTCAACCGGCCTGACTGCCGAACCGGTAAACGGCCAGATGACAGGGGAGGTCGTGTCATGAGTGGATTGCCCATGAAAACACCTTTGGGAGTTCCGACCAGGCGTCTCATCGTACGAGGGGCTGTACTGGTAGTTTACCTGGCCCTTACAGCCTTTGTGTTCGTTTCCGGCCGCGGGCATACCGTGCTGCTGGACAACAAAACGGCGGCTGATGAGTCTTATCAGGCTTTCAGTCTGGTAAAGGTCTATGTAGGTGATGAAGCTGGCCTTGAACTCATGCCCCGGGACAGGGACAAGGTAAGTGTCCGGGGACAACGCCAGTTGATACGCATCGAGACCAGGGAAGCAGCGGCGGTAACTGAAAAGACGATCCGCATTCCGATAGGTGTAGATACTGTGCTGGTTTCCTTGCCGAAAATGGCTGCCGGGATCGAGCCGTTCTGGGAACCTTTCGTTGTGGAAATCCAACGAGCGACCCGCGAGGAAGATGAAGCCTTGCCGAGTCTGGACGATCCGGTGCCGTTGGACTGAACAGGCTGAATGGCTGGCTGACACTGGCTGACTTGCCGTGGCAAGCCATGGGCATTTTCCTTGTCCGGGCGACCTTGTCGCGGCGTTTCCTCCTATAGTAGTATGCTCCCGACACAGGCGCGCCGCCTCCGGACGGCGCGCCAATTCTTGAAGCGGAGCTACCCATGGCCAAGTATCCTTTCAGCGAGATTGAACCCAAATGGCAGAAGTACTGGGATGAAAACAAGACTTTCAGAGTTACAGAAGACCCGTCGTTCCCCAAGGACAAGCGTCGTTACGTCCTTGATATGTTTCCCTACCCATCAGGGGCCGGACTTCACGTAGGACATCCCGAGGGCTATACCGCTACTGACATCTACTGCCGTTACCTTCGCATGAACGGATACAACGTTTTGCATCCCATGGGCTTTGATTCCTTTGGCCTGCCGGCAGAAAACTATGCCATACAGACCGGAACCCATCCGGCCGTTACCACCGCCGCCAATATCGTGCGGTTCCGGGAGCAGATAAAGAGCCTTGGTTTTTCTTATGACTGGGACCGCGAGGTAGCCACCAGCGATGCTGACTACTACAAGTGGACCCAGTGGATCTTCATCCAGTTGTTCAACCGTGGCTTGGCTTATGAGTCAAATGCGCCTATCAACTGGTGCCCGTCCTGCAAGACCGGCCTGGCCAACGAAGAAGTGAAGGACGGTGAATGCGACCGCTGCGGCACCAAGGTGACCCGCAAACGCATACGGCAGTGGATGCTGAAGATAACCGCCTACGCAGACCGCCTGCTGGAGGATCTGGACGGCCTGGACTGGCCGGAAGCGGTAAAGGCCATGCAGCGCAACTGGATAGGCCGCTCCGAAGGCGCCAGCGTCGTCTTTGGTCTTGAGGACAAGGGGCATGAAAACCTGAAGGAAGGGCTGGAGGTATTCACCACCCGGCCGGACACCCTCTTCGGAGCCACCTACATGGTGATAGCTCCGGAACATCCCTTCGTGCCCGATCTGACCACGCCGGAGCAGAAAGCCGCTGTTGAGGCCTATATCGACGCTGCAGCCCGCAAGAGCGACCTTGAGCGTACCGATCTGGCCAAGGACAAGACCGGCGTCTTTACCGGTTCATACGCCATCAATCCGGTGAACGGGCACGGGATACCCATCTGGATTTCTGACTACGTGCTGATATCATACGGTACGGGCGCTATCATGGCTGTGCCTGCCCACGATGATCGCGACTGGGAGTTTGCAAAGAAGTTCGACCTGCCCATCATCCAGGTTGTGGCAAGGGAAGGTAGCGACGAAGCCAGGCTGGGCGCCTGTGGTGACCCTGAAGAATGCTTTGCCGGCGAGGGCATAGCGATAAACTCGGGCAACTGGAACGGTACCCCTACTGCCGATTTCAAGAAAGGCATTACTGCCTGGCTACAGGAACAGGGTAAGGGCAAGCTTGCCATCAACTATAAACTCCGGGACTGGCTGTTCAGCCGCCAGCGCTACTGGGGTGAACCAATCCCCCTTGTCCACTGTGAAAAATGCGGCATCGTAGCCCTGCCTGAATCGGAATTGCCCCTGACCCTGCCCGAGGTAGCCAGCTACACCCCCAGCGGCAACGGCGAGTCGCCCCTGGCCACCATAGAAGACTGGATTGTCACCACCTGCCCGAAGTGTGGTGGTCCCGGCCGTAGGGAAACAAATACCATGCCCCAGTGGGCGGGCTCGTGCTGGTATTTCCTTCGTTTCCTGGACCCTAAAAACGGGCATGCCTTTGCAGACCGGTCCAAGGTTGACTACTGGATGCCGGTTGATCTGTATGTAGGCGGTGCTGAGCACGCGGTGCTGCACCTCCTGTATTCCCGCTTCTGGCACAAGGTTCTCTACGATATCGGCGTGGTAAATACACTGGAACCCTTCCAGCGCCTGATCAACCAGGGCATGATCCTGGGTGAAGACAACCAGAAGATGTCCAAGAGCCGGGGCAACGTAGTGAATCCCGATGATATCGTCAAGGAGTTCGGCGCGGATGCCATGCGGGTCTACGAGATGTTCATGGGCCCTCTGGATGTGTCAAAGCCCTGGATAACCGCAGGCCTGGTTGGCGTCAGCCGCTTCCTGGAACGTCTCTGGGCACTCGGGGACAGACCCCTGACCGATGAAGAGCCTACCGGCGATATCCTGCGGTTGATGCACAAGACCATACGCAAGGTTTCCGATGATACAGGCAACCTTGCCTTGAATACCGCTATCTCTGCAATGATGGTCCTGTCCACCGAAGCCGCCAAGCTGGACAAGCTGCCTCGGACCCTGTGGTCGACCCTGGTCCGCATGGTTGCCCCCTACGCCCCCCACCTCGGTGAGGAACTGTGGGCCAAGATGGGCAACAAGGACAGCGTCTACAAGACTGCCTGGCCAAGCTATGATCCTGAGCTTTGCCTTGACGATGAGGAAACCATTGTTGTGCAGGTTAACGGCAAGCTGCGGGCGGACTTCAAGCTGCCCCGGGGTGCTTCCAGGGAAGCCCTTGAATCCGGTGCCAAAGCCCTTCCGAAGATCCAGGAATGGATACACGGCAAGGAGATAGCCAAGGTCATAGTGGTGCCCGGCAGGCTGGTGAACATAGTAGTGAAAGGCTGACCTGCCCTCGAGCTCAATATGAGCTCGCCCCCGACGCTATGTATGGGATATCAGCCAAGCATGGTTTCCCAATAGCGGCGGGTCCTGGCAAGTAAAAACGTCCTTCGCTTAACGCGAAGGACGTTTTTACTTGCCACCCTCCGCCCTTTTTAGCCAAGGTTTGCGTATTGACATGCTCGGCGTCGGGGGCGGACCTGGTTTTCTTGGCGGGATCAGTATCTGAGCTGCCTGGCACCTTCTGATCAGACGATCGTGTCTGGTTTCTTCCCGCTTTCCGGATAATTTCAACATCACAGCCCTGTATTCCAATCCTTGCTACAAAAACAGTCCGCCCCGCTCCCCGTGCTGTGGTCTAATCCGACTGAGCGGCCCTGGGTCATAAGCCATGAAACGAGAACGTCCCGCCCCGCTCCCCAGACTATGTTTTGATCCGACTGAGCAGCCCTGGGTCATAGGCCATGAAACGAGAACAGTCCGCCCCGCTCCCCGAAAATACGCCAAATTCCCGCAGACCTTGAGCTATAAAGGGCGGAGGGTGGCAAAGAAAGACACCTTTCGCGTTAAGCGAAAGATGTCTTTCTTTGCCAGGCCCCGCCGCTTATTGGGACACGAGGCCTGGGTTTGAACCCGTACATTGGGGAGCGGGGCGGGGGCTCAGGTCTTGAACTTGTCCACTTGGTCCTTCAGCGCCCGGACGCTGCGTGAAGTCTGGCCGGACAGGTCGTTGGTGTCCTCGGCCGCGCGGCGGATCTCTTCGGCACCAGCGGCCATTTCCGTCATGCCATTGTCCAGTTCGCTGGCCAGTTGGAGAAGGTGGCGCATTTCCAGCAGCACTGTATTGGAACCGTCCTGCATCTCTTCGGCAGACTCTCTGACTTCAGTAGTGATCTCGTTGATGTTGGAGATGGAGTCGAGAACCTGGGAAGAGCCAGTGCTCTGTTCCTGCATGGCGTACCGGATCTCCTCTTCCAGTCTGGACAGGATGCGTATCTGCTCAAGGATGTCTTCAAAGGTCCGGGCGCTGGTTCCTGAGCTGTCTACCACAGCATTTATGACAGACCGTATGTTTTTTATGTTGTGCGAGATGTTCTTGGATTGGGTTGCCGCATTCTCGGCCAGTTTGCGTATTTCGTCGGCCACTACGGCAAAGCCCATGCCTGCCTGGCCTGCGTGGGCGGCTTCTATGGCTGCATTCATGGCCAGGAGGTTGGTCTGGGCGGCTATGCCTGCGATGAGGCTGTTGGCTTCCTGGAGGGTCTCTGACTGGCCGTCTATTTCCTTGACCTGTTTGGCGACGGTCTCTATGGCTTGTTTGCCGGATTCTGATTTGCCGAGCAGTTTTTCATAATAGCCACCCATGCGCTCTATATTGGCGGTGACCGACTGGATGTTGGCAACCATTTCTTCTATGGAGCTGGATGAGGTGGACACGCCTTCGGCCTGCCGTTCTATGAGCCGGTACAGGGTGCCGATGCTGCGGTTTATCTGCTCCACATTGGCGCTGGATTCGGTCACCGAAGCGTTCTGGTTGGAGGTCTGCTGCTTGATGCTTTCTATGTTTGCCGTTATCTGGCGTATGGCACCGGCTGTTTCTTCTGTGTTGGAAGAGAGGCGCAGGAAACCGTCCTGAAGCTGATCTGCCTCGGTCTTGACGCGCTGGACCAGGTCCCTGAGCACCGCTGCAAAGGAATTGAAGTGGCTTGCCAGGAGCCCCAGTTCATCACGGGATATTGTTTCGATGCGCAGTGTCAGGTCCGCGTCGCCGGATGAGATTCCAGCCATACCTGAAGATACCTGAGCGATACGACTGGTGATATTGGCCAGAACCAGCATGGATAGAATGGCAATGAAGAGTACTGACAGGCTGACGGTGGTCGAGACAATGATTATCGAGCTATTGAGTTCTGCCTGATTCCTGTAGAGGTGAGCGTAGGCCTCATCGATGCTGATATCTATGGCGTGCTGTATACCGCTTATGACGGTGGTAGCGGTATCAAAAAATGCCATGGGATCACGGTTGTATGCGCCGGTATCTGCTTCCGACAAACTGTGCAGCACTTCGGCCTGCATGGTGTACCACATTTCTGAGCTCATGAGTTCATTGAGGGCTATGGTTGCCTTCGGCGATGCTTCGACAGCGCGGCTTTTCAGGTTTAGCTGGATGGAGGCAAAAGTGTTGATCAACTCGAAATTCTCACCGTCACTGAGTGGCTGGTTTTTGGTATAAATGAAGCTTACCAAGGCTCTGGAGCGGCCGGCATATTCTTTGGCCTCCTCATACATGACTATCGTCCTGAAGAAATCCGAAATCCCGAAAGCGTCTACACGGGTTGCCGCTTCTATAGCATTCAGAAGCGCAGTGATGGCCCGGGTGTACTCGGTGAAGGCGCTGCGTTCCGAAACGGCTGCGCTGTCCACTCTGCCCCGGAGTGTGGCTATTTCATCGATGGCGGTGACGACCATGGCTTGTTCGGAGGGCGGGATGTCGGTAGCCTCGACCAGGGATTTTGTTGCTTGCCAGGCAGTGTCGGTTTCCGAACGCAGAGTCTCAACCTGGGCAGTATAGTCATTTCCGCTCAGGAGGAGGGAGCTCATGCCCCTCTCCCTCTGCAGTGAGCCAATGAGCTTGCTGAGAGATGCGATGGCCTCCAGGTTTTCAGAGGCAACCCGCTCCTGTTCGAGCCGGGCAACGGTCTGCCGTATATTCAGTCCTCCCAAGGCAATGGCCAGCAGGAGTGGCGCAATCGAAATGATCAACAGTTTTTGCCGTACAGATAGATGCATAGCATTATCCTTGTCTGGCATAAGGCCAGGAGTATAGGGTGGAATCCCCGAGGGGATAGTGTCTTTTTTAGTTCAGAGGAGAAAGGTCAACAATGACAATCCTACAGCCAGCGGCAGGAGTCTGTCTCCCAGACGGCTTCCCTGTTCAGGGCCGATGGTATCATGCCTCGTCCCCAGGGTTGCGGTTTCGCCGTTGAGGCCAGCTTGGCCGGTTTCATGATAATAGACTGAATTGAGTATTTCGTCGATATCGAACATGAAAGTCTTCAGGCGAATCTTGCCACGTTGTTCCAGTATGCGGTCATAGATCCTGAAGGCTTCGCTGAACAGGACTCCCAGACGGCCGGGAAGCCGTAGGCCAGGTCCCAGGCAGGCCTTGGATATGAAGATGAGGGCTTCAAAAGTGACGGCTTTCTTGATTCCTTCCAGCAGGGCAATTTCCGTTATGAGAAGTGGCCCGAGTTCGACCAGTTTGCGGCCCATTGGAACCAGCAGGTTTGCGCCGATGATGCCTGCCATTACGGTTACGGTAAGTAGGGGCGACAGCTTGCGGCCGGACATCATGGCGGCCAAGGCAGCAAATACCAGTATGAGGATCCGACCGGCGAGGCTCGGCTGGAGA
>JAVEXH010000096.1:0-8456 GCA_034004175.1 Spirochaetia bacterium | reverse complement strand
AACGCTCGAAGACCCGGGAGAGGAAGCTGGCCCGCAGGGGGCCAGGGGAATCTTCCCCGTATGAAAGATCGACGGGGAAATCAACCGTGCCGGTTTCATCCAGATAGCCCTCGAACAACAGTTCCCGGCCCGAAGGGGCGCTACGCAGAGGATCGAGGAAGGCGTAGCCTGGATAGTCCCCGGGCGCCTTGGCCGAGGCTGACAGCATCATGGAAACGTCGGCCTTGAGCCCGGGCGCCGGGGCCCCATGCAGCCAGGCCGCGCTCAGCCCCAGTCTTTCCTGTTCTGCGCCGATGTAGGGCTTGTCGCCATAAGCCAGAGCCATTTTCAGGCGGTTGGGCATGACCATTTCAACCTTCAGGGCCTTGGTGAAGGTCCTGCCGCCCACCCTGACCCTGGCTGTCCACGATCCGGTGGGTGCGCTGGCCTCGGTACTGGTCTTCATGTAGTAGAAACCGTTGACTGATGTTGTGTAGACAGCCTGGCTGGTCACCTGTCCCAGGGGATTCTCAAGCTCGAAGGCCACCGGATGTTCCGGAGGCAGGCTCCCCCTGGGGTCAAAGAGTATGAAGCCGAGGTGCATGTCATCCCCTGGCCGCCAGACACCACGTTCTCCGTATATGAAACCCTTGATGCCCGAATCCGCCTCCTGTCCGCCTATGTCAAAGTGGCTCACCGACAAGGCTGATGCAGGAGCCAGCTTGAGATAGCCCTTGGCACTGCTGCCAGAATTGCTTGCCGTAGCGCTGGCTACTGCCCCACTGGATGTACCTCCTGTAGACATACTGGTGATTCCCGGTGCCTCGGCCACCAGGAAGGCTGGTTCTGCGTCATCGATCCTGGCCTGGGGCCTCATGATCGCGGTACCGTCAGGTCCGGCTGTGGCTACAGCCAGTTGCCTCATCGCGTAACTGTATATGGTCAGAGCAGCGCCGGACACAGGCTGGGCGCTGCGGAGGTCTGTCACCGCTACGTGCCAGGCTCCATCCGCATCGCGCCTGGCCATGAGGCCTACATCGGATACCAGGACATTGCGCCTGGCGGTCCGGTCCCTGCCGTAACGGGTCACATAGAAGGCCGGATGGGTCGGATCATCCCGGTAACGGTAGTATTCGTCCCAGTCGAACCATTCCTCGGAGTAATCCCAGTATGATGATTCATCATCCGGATCGGTTATTTCCAGTTCCGGGAAGGTCCACTTGCCCAGGCTGGCATGGTTGTTGCGGCTTACATAGCGTATGTGCTGCCTGCCGAAGGTTACGCGGATCTGGAACAGTCCGTCGGGATGATCCTTGAGCAGGGGTGACAGGTCCAGGGCATGGGAAGTCCACTGGTTCTTCTGCCCGTCATTCCAGTCCAGATCCAGTTCCGCCCGCCAGACCACATCGCCCACCCGACGCAGTTCCCTGCTGCCATCCAGTTCGTTCACCTGCATGAACTGCAGAAGGTTGTCGCCATACACACGGACAGCCTCTACCAGCACCGTGGCCAGATTCCGGGTCTCGAGCACTATACGGGTACCCTGGCTGGTTGGCACAATGACACCCCCCGCAGGGAAGCGCACCTGAGGCACCTGCCAGTCAAAATTGACCGTAGCATTGACCGGAACAGCAATGTTTCCCAGGGAGGTGCTGCGCAGACCACGCTCCACGCTCACATCCACTGTTTCAGGCCAGCGGAGGGACGAATGGATGCGTACCATGCCGCCCTCGGCTTCGAAACGCAGGGACTCGTCGGCAACCGAGGCCCGGATCAGGCCCCTGAAATCCTGCCCGGGATCAACAGGGGCACTGAAAGATATGCTGATGGCCGATGAATCCGCTGACTCCGGGCCTTGTATGGAAAGAACCTCGAAGGAACCCTGGGCGGGTATGCGGTACTTGTGGGAACCTCTGACCTTCGATCCTGCAGATCGACCATCCCAGGCCAGTACAAGTTCACTGTCCGCACTGCCCTGGGGTATGCCCGTTACGGTAAAGCGGTGAAGCCCCGTGCCCTCATGGCTCCATGAAAGATCCATCTTCGTGCCGCTTATGCTTGCAGAGACCAGGCTCTGCACTTCAGCCACTGACGGGATGTCTTCGGTACGGACGGAGCCATCCACAGCCAGATAGCCGTCCTTGGCGGCGTACAGGACACCCGGCGCTACAGCCAGACCGGGTTCGGCGCTCCGTACGGTAAAGGAGAACCAGCCATTCGCCGGCTCGCCTATGGCGGAAAAATCGAAAACCCCTCTATAGACCGTACCAGCCTTCAGAGCCACCTCGGGCCTGAAGTCAGCCCTGGTGCCATCTTCGCTCCAGTGCACAGTGCCTTTGATCGAAGGAGTGAAGCTGAATGGATTGGCATCAGCAAGCGCTGAGACATCCCTGCCGGTAGACAGCACCACGCTCAGATCAGCGTGCCGTGAAACCAGGCCCTCGCTATGGGCCACCACCACAGCGGGGTCGGGAGCCCGGGTCTCCCGGGGGGCTGAACAGGAGGAAAAGGTCACTGCAACGAGCACGAGCGACAAGGCCAGCACTGGTACTGGAGTCAGCCCTGCAGCCGGATTCCGTCCGAGCCCCAGCCATGAATGCAGTCTGCCGCGGATTGTGAGAGCCATGGTTCATCCTTTCGGTGCACCCCCGGATGGAACCCCTCCCGTCAGTCTTGCTGGTTTGGGTCTTCCATGAGGGCTGCCAGCACCGATCTGAGTTCCTTCCAGACCGTGTCGGCATCATTTTCTGCTGATATCGTTATCATCGTACCGCGTTCACGGTAGAATTCAACCAGGGGGGCTGTAAGGGCACGGTAGGCGGCCAGGCGATTGCGGATGGCATCCTCGGCGTCATCATCCCGCACAGTCAGGGCCGTACCACACTGATCGCAGATACCTGCAACAGCCGGCGGCATGTGTACCAGATGGTAACTCCTGCCGCAGTGCAGGCACATGCGGCGGCCTGACAGCCGCTCTATTATCACCGGATCGGGCACCTCGAGGTCTATCACATGGTAACCTGCTGCATCCATATCAAGAGCCTTCGCCTGGGGAATGGTGCGCGGATACCCATCCAGCATCCAGCCTCTGGCTACATCGGGCATGGCCAGACGTTCCCGGACAAGCTTGATGGTCAGATCATCGGGCACCAGGCCTCCGGCTTCTATGATGGATTTCACCGCAGTACCCAGGGGAGTACCGTCACGTATGGCTGCCCTGAAGATATTGCCCGTTGATATATGCGGTAGTTTGAATTCCTGGGATGCCCGTATCGACATGGTGCCCTTGCCGACGCCAGGGGCGCCAAAGAATACGAATTTCATAACGGTGCTCCATCAAAGCAGGAATACATCGGACGGCGAGCTCAGCGCCTGTCGCAGTATAACGATAGACGATCAGACAGTCGAGGTAAATAGCACTATCGGCGCTCTGTTTTTCCTAGACAGCCGGCATTCATCCGGTATATAACCCTCCCATGCCAATACAAGCGGTAGGCTTTGACATTGACGGAACCCTCTACCCCGCCTCTGCCCTGTACCTGCGGATGCTCCCGGCCTCCCTGCGGCATCTGAGGCTCCTCAAGGCCTTCAGCCGTGTACGCCACGAACTGCGTGAACTGAACCCCACCCTTGAATGGCACCACAGCAACCCGCCGGACATCGAGAAATTCCACCGCTTCCAGGCAGAACTCACTGCGCGGCATCTGGGCTGGGATGCAGAGAAAGCCTACAGAGTCATAAACGACTTTTTCTATGACAAGTCCGCCGCCTGCTTTGACAGGATTCCCCTCTTTCCCCATGCACGCGAAACCCTGGCCCTGCTTCGCTCGCAGGGCCTGAAACTCGGCGCACTATCGGACTTCCCCCTGGAACGCAAGCTGAAGCTCATGAACCTGATGTCCAGCTTCGACACTGCCCTGACCAGCGAGGAAACAGGCCTCGTCAAACCAGACCGCGCCTCCTTCGACCTCATGGCCAAACGTCTTGGCGTCCGCAACGACCAGATCCTGTACGTAGGCAACTCCGAAGCCTACGACGTCACCGGTGCCAGAGCCGCAGGCATGCAGACCGCCCTCATCACCCGCTCGGCAAAGGCCAAGTCCCTCAGCAAGGCAGATTTCGTCTTCCAGGACTTCAGGGATCTGGGCACCTACGTCCTGGAGCGCACGCAAGCCTGATTCTGGGGGCCACCCCGGGGCTTACCCGGGGTCGGGCTCTACGCTGCAAGTCCTCGCCCCGAACACAGCCCTGAATTCGGGCTCCCCCTCGTAAAAATCACCCTGCCATTCCGCCCTCACGGCGCTCCGGGCTTTCCGCTCCTATCCCTGGCCCGTTGAAGACAGTTACCTAATACCCACACTCAGCAAACTCTGAGTACACAATTGACAGCTACCTGTTCATGCCTTACTTTTAGTTTCCGGCGTTGCCGGAATACAAGGCAGATACGCCGTCTTTATCAAAACGATACTAGCCCCGTATAAATGCATTATAAAAAATGACAGTTCCCATCCGCCTCGCTATCGGCAAAGCCGGTAGCTATTTTCAGCCAATAAAACTGAATACCTTAGGAGGGCTCCATGGAGCATGAGCGCTACAGCCTCATACCACGAACTCACCGGATATCCCTTTTTTTTATCCTGGTGTTCACGGCGGTACTTATATCAACGGTCCCTGCCCTGGAAAACTCATCAACACCCGAGATTCAGGGCCTGACCGTTGTTTTCGAGAATATCGGCCCTGGCTTTTTGGAAAACTTACCAAGCGGAAGGTCAGCTACCAATACCATGTACGCTAATTTCTTTGTGTATATCTCCGAAATTGAAAAATTTCGCCCCCTGATTGCATCGCTTCGCATTGAGGATCCCAGTGGCAGTACGTGGACCATCGATTTGGCAGAATATGCTGACCCAGACCTAGCCTATCTCGGAGGCTGGGGCCGATGGCGCTATGGTGACGTCGTATTCCCCCCTAGCTCGCTAATGCCTCTCCGCTACCTCGTAAAACTTGAGCTAACTGACGGCCGCAAGCTTGAGAAAGCCTTTGATGCCCTTCCTCCGGGTGTTCAAGACAGCTCAGCATCAAGCAAGACCACCAGATTTGATAGCCCCACCCCCAGATTTTTAGCAAATTCCGCTTTCCTGGGAGTACGTACCCCTTACCATATCCAGCCTATAGAACCTGCCCTGATCACGGCAGGGTGGCTTGATGAAGGTTTTCTTACTATTCGATTCAGGGTGGAGGGTCCCCGGCCGGGGAATGGCAAAATCGCCTTGTATAATGCCCAGCGTGAACACATCGGATCCTCCCCCAAATTCTTAAAGAACAAGGTGCCAGTCCGGTGGATCAACAAAGGCGCATGGCTACGCAACGGCCCTGTTGAGAATGAAGTAATTCTGGATATCCGCTCCATCGACTGGGAAAAGGGAAAAGGAATTGACGATCTTCATAGTTTCGCTGTAGTGCTCCAGGACCTACAATCCCCGGACTCCAACCTCAGACGCCAGAGCTATCTGTACGAGTCCCGAACCGGTATGTATAAAATCAGCACAACAGAAGACAGCCTGCCTTTATTGCATGCACCGGAAACTCTAAAACTAATAACCCTCTACAATTCCGATGAAGCACCTACCCCACCTCTGTGGGATGGCAGTGATGCAACCAGGCGGCTGTGGCTGAGCTCGCTTTCGGGCATACTCAGCACCTTGAATGGATTCCTGCCCAGCGGCCTGGAACACTTTGCCCTTACCAAGGCAAATATCGATGCCGCCCTCTCGGGTCTCATCTCTACCTGGGGAATCCATGATCGCGCTAGCCTGTTAACCAATCTTCAAACCCTGTTTGAGCAGGGGCAAAGTTCACGCTGGGATTCCTATTGTCTTCAGCTGGATGAGCAGCCCGGAGCGTCAGTGGAGGAACTGGTAAAAGCCGCTCCCGATGGGCGCTTCACCGCCGGGGGTTACATTTTTACCGATCAGTTCCGGAAGACTATTGACGGAAAGAGCCTGCGGGCTTGGGACCTGGGCCGGCTCGTGTTTCTGGTCCGGGATGGCTACGCCTTTGGATTCTTAACAGAAGACGAAGCCTGGGAATGGCTCGAAAAAGCGGGTACTGTCATCCGGGAGAGGTATCGCTCGTGGCCGGAGTTTGCCAGTCATTTTATGATCGGCCGGATGTTCTGGGGTGGCACAGAAGAGGAGGTGCGGCTCTATATGGCCGCCCTAAAGGCCGTGGCAAAGCTACTCGGAAAAGACGGGGCATGGGCTATCATACCCTGGCCTCCCCGCGCGGATGCGGACACCAATTTTGTACAGGAACCACAGTGATGACATACCGTATACGAGTTATTGGCCTTGCAGTACTAGTAGGGTTCTTTTCCGCAAGTCCCGCAGCAGCGCAGTTTATCGATCCTGTGGTCAGCGGCGAAATGAGCGCCAACGTTTTCGAGGTCGTAGTACGCAAGCCCACAGTAGATACCGTACGCTACGCGGAACGTTTGCCAATAGAATTACTGCCCTACGCGGAACGAAACGACGCGTATGTATCAGTAGGAACCGCTTTCGCCTTACGTGACGGCAGGTTTATATCCGCCGCCCATGTCTTTGGCCTTGAGCGTCCGACTCTCCGCGCCGAATACGCCCTTAGAGACACGCAGGGAAAGGTTTTTCCCATCGGCCGTGTATCCGCCTACTCTTACTGGAAAGACTATATAGCCTTTGAGGTTCCTGGCTTAAACGTGCAAGGCCTTGAGGTGCGGACCGATCCGCCTATGAATATTCGGGTGTTTTCCATCGGAAACGCCTTGGGTGAGGGTGTCGTTATCCGCGACGGCATTCTTACTTCCAGAACACAGGAAGCCTGGAAGGGAAGCTGGCGATGGCTACGTTTTTCCGCACCCGCATCTCCGGGTAATAGCGGCGGCCCGCTGATAGATGAACAGGGTCGCGTACTTGGCATTGTGCTGCGTAAATCGGAAAATGAGAATCTAAATTATGCCTTGCCTGTATCCGAGATTGCCAGGGATTCCACCGCATGGCTTGATGATCGCACCAACTACGGGCTACCTAATATAGTCAACTCGGTTTATATCGAACTCCACGATGCTATTCCCCTGCCCCTTGAGCTTAATGGTCTAAGGGAAGAACTTTCCCAGCGGGTATCAAAAGCTTATATCGAAGCGGCCAGGCGAGTCGTAAGCGAGAACCAGGATACGGTCTTTCCTGAGGCACCGGGTTCGGAAGCATATTTTGGTAACATAAAGTGGAATGCAATGCCCGCCGTTATGGTACAACAGTCAAACGGGACCTGGGTTTTGACAGAACCTGAAAAGCCAACAACGTTCCAGATAGCCAAGGATGAACAACTAAGTTGGAGCGAACTTTTGGACCATGTCTTCCTTCGCTATGACGTACCCTCCACTGAAAGATTAACCACCTTAATTACTAATCCCCGGGAATTCATGGATTCTTTTCTTGCCGGCTTCAGCCTCTCCCGAAATGTAGCCGGAAAGGATATAAGGATTCTGTCTTTTGGAGATCCCAGCGAGACGCGGTTCTGGGCAGATCGTTGGGGACGAAAGTGGCAGACAGCGGTATGGACCATGCCCCTTTTTGATCTGACTTTTAACCTTACCTGGACAGTTACGCCAGACGGCATCGCTGCCATCTATCGCCAAAATTCCTTCGGCTCACAGGTAGAATACGAGGCGGATTTGAAGATGATGTGTGACTTTATATCCGTCTCGTACAGAGGCAGTCTGAATGAATGGCAAAACTTTCTTGGTTTAAGAACCCAGCTGCCTGAAAACTTCGCGCATTGGAAACTTGATTACCAGCCGGGTAATTACCTGAAGCTGACAACGCCGCGATTCAATTTGGTGCCTGATTCCGCCGCGGTAGACATCAGCAAAACCGGTATCCTTTCTGTACAGCCTGCCTGGTACCGCGAACCAGGCGGCGTGGTATGGGATGTCGGTCTGTTAATGTACACCGACCAGGAAAACGCCGACCAGATCAATTTCTGGTACAAACTGGTAAAACCGACGGATTCCGCAAAAAATTCAGACCAGTCATTTTGGACCAGTGTTGTGTCCCGTGAATATCCATATAACGGCGAGTCTATTGTTTCAAATGGGAATACCAATGGATTTTATTCCATATCCCCAGCACAGCAAACGCCTGAACCTCTTTTCCTGTATCTTGCCCATACATATTTCAAAGGATCAATGGACAAGCTCAAGGCTGAAGGTCGAATAAAGTCCGCGGCGGAAGCCTTGCTTCCTAGCCGCCGGGAAAACCTGCTTGCCCGTGGTGATGATCCAATGAGCGCATTTTCTGATTACAAACTCATAGAAGGCCGGGATATTTTTGATGCTGTAAACCAGGAGGACCTCGAACTTTTGGAACAGTATATCCAATCATCCTGGGATCTTGAGATCCCCGACGAAAACGGGGATACAGCCCTGCTGGCAGCAATTAGAA
>JAVEXH010000095.1:0-8529 GCA_034004175.1 Spirochaetia bacterium | reverse complement strand
CCGGATTGGTTGGATCAGGCAGGTCAGAAATTCTCAATGCTGTTTTTGGAGGCATACGAAAAAACAGTGGCTATCTCTTCCTTGATGGAAAAAAGATAGACATACAACACCCGCAAGATGCCAAAAAACACGGTATCGGTTTACTTACAGAAGATAGAAAAAAGAATGGCATAATTCCAGGTTTATCCATAAAACACAATATGACCATAACCATCCTGGATCAACTGTGCAATTTTCTTTTCATTGATGGCAAGCAGGAAGATAAAAAAGCCAGTGAATTCTTCAGGAAGCTGGCAATCAAGGCTCCTGGCCTTGATACCTTCATTGCCAATCTCTCTGGCGGCAATCAACAGAAGGCAATCCTTTCAAAGTGGCTCATGACCGACCTCAAAGTCCTGCTGCTCGACGAACCAACCCGTGGAATCGATGTTGGCGCAAAAGCAGAAATATACAAGATCATCGGAAACCTGGCCTCTATGGGAGTAAGCATAATAATGATCTCATCGGAATTACAGGAACTGATCCAGATATGTGACAGATTCGTGGTCCTGGGCAAAGGCCGGGTACAGTCAGTACTTCATAAGCATGAGGCTGACGAAGTCACTATCCTGAAGGCAGCGTCTGGTACCTGATCGCACGTGTGATGAAAATGTTCCGGCATAGTTCCGGTTCATAGATACCAATCAAGGAGATGGACGATGAAAAGAGTAGTAGGATTCATTCTGTTGGCACTTACGGTCCTGTCACCACTGGCTGCATCGGGGAACAAGGAACCAGCATCAACAGACGATCAATTGCACTTCGTGTATGTGTCACCTCTGCTGGCTCATCCGGTCTGGCTTATTGCCAAGGATGGTTTCGAGCAAGCCTGCAAGGAACTGGGTGTCAAGGGAGACTGGGTTGGCCCTCAGGGCATCAGTCCTGAAGAGATGGCCAAACTGGTGGAGACTGCGGTCGCACAGAAGGCTGACGCCATCATCACCCAGGGTCTTGTTCCCGCCTCACCGGTCCAGGAAGCCATCGATGCCGGCGTCCGCGTCCTCGTGGTTGACTCTCCGATAGAAGATCTGGCAAATTCCCTGGCCTTCATCGGAAAGGATGTTGGCATCCAGGCTGAGGTCATCTACCAAGATGCGGTCAAGGCATTCGGCAGCAACGGAAACATCAAGGCCTCCATCCAGGTTGCCGCACTTAATTACAAACTGGCGGTTGATGCCATAGATGCAATCAAAAAATCCTTCTCAAAATACGGTGGAACCTTCGAAATTGTGAATATTTCAGAATCAAAGTCAGACAGGATGAAATCCACCACCGAGTGGGAAAACACCTTCAAAGCATATCCGGAAATCAATCTTTCCATCAGCCTGGGTGCAGAAGGCGGCCCCGCAGCGGCATCGGTTGCCATGGAAATGGGTATCAAAGACAAAGTACGGGTATATGCTGTTGACGATATCGATGAGACTCTGGACCTGATACGCTCCGGTGGCATTGATGGTACAGTTGTCACCTCTTTCTTCAACTATGGGTACCAGGCATCCTACTGGCTGTACCAGAACATCAAAGAAGGCAAGACTCCGAAAACCATCAAAAACGACGCCGGAACCATTCTGGTGAGCAAAAGCAACATTGATTCCTACAAAGACAGCCTGATGGTAAAGAAAGATCTTTGACAGCAGGATTATCGATCTATATCTGATATAATGTGAACGGACAGTTGCCCACAGTAATTTGTGGGCAACTGCGTTTCTGCATAGGAGCAGTTCATGAATGGATGCGAGCGCATTACGAGTACCCTGCATGGAGCAAATCACAGACCTGTCCCCATGATGCTTCATAGTTTCATGGTTGGTGCCGAAGAAAGTTCTATCACGATGGAGGAATACCGGAATAGCTCTGTGAATATCGCACGGTCTCACATCGATTTTGCCAGGAAATATGGTCTGGATGGTGTTCTCATCGATGTGGATACCTGCATGGAGGCCGGCGCCATAGGTGTCCCGGTTGATCTGCCAGTCCATGAGCCTGCACGGATAACAACAGGATTATCTGAAGACATAGACATCTGCATAGAGGCAATGGAAAAAGACAAACTCCGCTCGTATGACCGTATCAAAATAAAGCTCGAAGCAGTCAACCGGATCAAAAATGAAGTTGGCAATGATTTGCTGGTGCGTGGCAATGCTGATCAGGGACCATTTTCCCTGGCCATGCTTGCGATCGGTATCACCCCTTTCATGATGAACCTCTATGACAACCCCGAAAAAATCATACTACTCATAGACAGAGCCTATGACGTACACGTGGAGTTCCATAAACTGATGAAGGAAGCCGGTGCGGACATGACAAGCTTCGGTGACAGTTCCTGTGGTCCTGATCTGGTCAGCCCGGAAATGTATCGACAATTCTCACTTCCATTGCACAGGAAACTGGCTGAGACCCTGCACAAGGATAACATCGCAACCATTTGCCATATTTGCGGGAATATCGATCTCATTCTTGAAGACCTGGTTACAGCTGGGTTCCCGGCGATCGAAGCTGATTACAAAACTGATATTTCAAGAGCCGCAAAAATCATGAAGAACAGAAGTGTACTTTTCGGACCTATCGATCCTTCAGGGGTATTCTATTTCGGAACTCCTGAAATTGTCGCCGAAGAAACCCGCAAAGTACTGGATCTTTTCACTTCAGGTGGCCTGGTGATTGGAGCAGGCTGTGCATTGCCGGCCAAGACACCAGAGGCGAATTTGTTGGCTTTTACCAAAACAGTCAAGGAATATTCTGCTTGCTGAGAACAAAGGGGGCGCCTACATTCAAATCCCGTTTCACCAATTTTGCCGGGATGAGTGTAATTCTGGTTAGTATCATCATCGTCCTTGGAAACAGTCTGAATTATTTCGCCCTTGTCCAGTATGATCGTGCCTTTTTCCGGTACAACAAACTGATGGAATTCTATTCCTGCGTAAATAGCATGCACTCCAGCCTTATCCGCTACCTGTTCTCAAGCAATGACAAAGAACTGATGGAGTACTCAGACTGGAAAGACAAATCATTGGCGGCTATCGATGATCTACAGACAGTCAGCAGTGACGAACTCCAGTTCAGATACAAGTTGCTGGGGAATATGATCACCACCTATTCCGAGTGGACCGGCAGGATGCAGCAAGGCTTGCATGACAGGACAGTTCAGAGTTGGTATGACAGTTTCAACCGCTTGCATGATCTCATTATGGATACATATTCACATTATTCAGCGCTTACAACCAATGAAATGCAGGCTGAACGTAGTTTTCTTACCAGACGATGGAGATTCCAACTGCTTTTTTCCATAGTCACCGTCGTGGTGGTTTTGGCTGGTGCCATTGTATTTTCCATATTCGCCATCAGGAGTATCACGAAACCTATCGAGGCTATGGTTGAGAACATCAATAAAATCAAAAGCGGTGATTTCGCCATCAACCATACAGCTGCGGAGAGCAGGGAAATCAATATACTTGTTCAAAGTTTCAGCGATATGGCTGTCGAAATCAACAAAAATATAAAAGAGTTGACAAACAAGAACGAGATAGAAAAGCGATTGATTGAAAGCGAGAACGAGAATCTGAAAATAGGCAGAGACCTGGCTCAAGCGAGGTTCTTATCACTTCAGCAACAGATGAACCCACATTTCCTGTTCAACACCCTGAGTACACTGAGCAAGATGGCCTATATAGAAGGTGCAGAGAAAAGCAGCGAGCTTATGGTCAAGACAGCCAATGTGCTCCGTTACAGCCTCGAAATGGCAGACAAAATATCGACCATCGGCAAGGAAGCTGAATGCGTTGAAAATTATTTTGAAATACAGAAAAAGCGCATCGGAGACCGTGCCAACTTCAAGTTGTCGCTTGATGACGATCTTCGGATGGTACCTATACCCGGAATGTTGCTGCAACCATTGGTCGAAAACTGTGTGATACATGGCATAAAAGAAAGTATCGGCGAAGCCTTCATCAGAGTTGATATTTCAAAAAAAGGTGACCGGGCTTTCATAACGGTGGAGGACAATGGCGTTGGCATTGTCGCCGACAAAATGTCGCGTATCATGAATCGTGTTCCTCTGGAGTACTCAGGATCAACAAGCATAGGAATCAGTAATGTGCTACAACGCCTTGATATTTGTTATCATGGCGACTTTCACTACAACATAGAAAGCGAAGAGGGTTGTGGTACCATAGTTTCAATAGATATACCGATTATGGCGGAGACAGGATATGATCCGTTTACTGATAGCTGACGATGAACCTATAGAGCGTGAAGCTATGCGGCTTCTGGTTTCTAACCATTTCCCTGGCATCAATATTGTGGCAGAAGCTGAAAATGGATTCCAAGCTCTTCAGCAATTTCATGAACAAAAGCCAGATCTGGTGATGATGGATATCAACATGCCTGGGATGGACGGAATGGATACCATCAGACAGATGCTGCTTTCCGGCATACGGTCAAGGTATATCATTGTAACTTCATACAATCAGTTTGAATATGCCAGAAGAGCAATCCAGTTGGGAGTTGAGGACTATATCATCAAGCCGGCAGGTTTGAATGAAATACGACAGATGCTGGAACGACTGGAGGCATCGATAAAAAATGAAAGAGAAAATCTTGTAGACAAAGAAACAATGAATAAACGGCTCAAGGCTATCCATCCGGTTCTGAAATCCGATATCATCCGCATGCTGTCAGAAAATGCCGCCAAACAGGATTTTGACGAACTGTTTACCCTGTTGTCCATAAAACCGGGAAAACTCGGCGTTTTCATCATCCAAGCAAAAGAGCTGAGTCTTGGGAATACAGAAAGGCTTGCCCATAGTATCGAGAGGCTTGGTTTCAAGGTCCTGCATGAAAACAGGCAGCGAAGCCAGTTCATTTTTGTTATCATTCGTGAATCAGCAGAAATGGAGATGGATGTAAAACAGATAGCAGATTTCATAAAACACTGGCTGATAAAAGAAGAAAACATAGAAGCAGAAGTTTTCCCAGGCATGGCAGTGCAGGGCACGGAAGATCTAACCAGGTCATGGGCTTACGCTATGGATTCATATATTCACAGCCGGGGTCCTTCGGACACACCAACAGCATTGTTCATGGATGCTATTGTGACGGAGATCCTGAACAAGAACCGGGACCGGATTCACTCAGAAGTAAATGCCTTCATATTGGAGCAGCACAAAAAATTCAACACCGACAAGAACACTCTGAGCGATTGGTTCAGCCGAATAATGCCCCTCATAAAAGAGAAAGTGGCAGCACGGTCCCCCTTCTACGTAAATCACTATGAAGAATTCCACGAGATAGAAACGATGATCCAGGATGATCAGCCTTACCGCTTGTGTAAAATCATAGAGCAGGAACTCTATGACATCATACAAGAGATAGAGCTGGGTGAGGAAACCAAGGAGAATCCACTGTACCTTCGCCTGAATGCTTACATGAAGTCGAACTTCAATCAGGGGATCACTCTTGATGATCTGGCACAACACCTGAACGTATCCCCATCGTATGCAAGCAGACTGGTGAAACATTGCATGGGTACAGGTTTTTCTGAGTGCATCACCAGATTCAGACTGGAAGAATCCAAACGGCTTCTTCTGGAAGGCAAACTAAGCATAAAGGAAATAGCCTTCAATGCCGGTTTTGCAAGCCAGCATTATTTTTCCCGAGTCTTCAAGAAGCATACCGGCTATGCCCCCACAGATTACCTCTGGAGCTCATCAGCCCTCAAATGAATGCTGCCATCAAGCTGTCAACGGCACAAGCCCCCTCAACCTCTTCAGCTCCACCGCCACCGTCTCCGGAGCCGGCCCGCCCACATGGCTACGCCTGGCCACACAGGCAGCAGGGTCCAGCCAGTCGGCCAGGGATGCGGGGTCCAGCCCCACCACTGCAAAGGCTGGCGAAGCCTGGGCCAGTTCAGCGGCGCTGAGCTGGTGCAGTCTCTTGCCCGCAGCGGTAGCCGCGGCAATAGCGTTCTTGGTGGCCCCATAGGCATCCCTGAAAGGTACGCCCTTGATTACCAGCAGTTCGGCAAGGTCAGTGGCCTCCACATGGCCCTGGTCCAGGGCGGCACGCATGCGTTCGGGCTTGGGAACAATGGCACCGATCAGGATGGCAAAGGCCTCAAGGCTGCCGTCCACGGTCTTCACCAGTTCGAAGAGCACTGCCTTGTCTTCCTGCATGTCCCGGGCATAGCCCAGGGGCACGCCCTTCTGCATGGTCAGGAGGGCCATAAGGGCGCCGAAGGCGCCGCCTGACTTGCCCCGGATCAGCTCAGCCACATCGGGGTTGCGCTTCTGGGGCATGATGCTGGAGCCGGTGGAACAGCTTGGCAGGAGGTCGGCAAAGCCGTACTCCGCGCCGGTCCACAGGATTATCTCCTCGCAGAAGCGCGACAGGTGCATCATCAGGGTGGAAGCAGCGGCAGCGTAGTCTACACAGGCGTCGCGGTCGGCGGTGGCGTCCATGGCGTTGCGGCTGGGTCTGGCAAAGCCCAAGGTCGATGCGGTGGCCTCCCGGTCAAGGGGCAGGCCGGAGCCGGCAACGGCCCCGGAGCCCAGGGGGCATTCGTCAGCCCGGCGGCCAGCATCGGCAAAGCGGCCGGCATCCCGCTCCAAGGCGGCGCACCAGGCAGCCAGGTGGTAGGCAAGGGTTATAGGCTGGGCACGGCGCATGTGGGTGTAGGCCGGCATCAGGGTGTCCAGGTGCTGTTCGGCCAGAGCGACCAGGGCCGCTATGGCGTCCAGCACGCCCTTTTCGGTCCTTGCAAAAGCAGAGCGCAGGTACAGCCGCAGGTCGGTGGCCACCTGGTCGTTGCGACTGCGGCCGGCATGCACGCTCTTGCCGGCATCCCCTATGCGGCGGGTCAGTTCGGCCTCCACGAAGGAGTGTATATCCTCGGCATCCGCATCCACCGCCAGGGAGCCTGCGGCAGCCTCGTCCAGCATGGCCCTGAGAGTGCTCACCAGATCGGCAGCCCTGTCCCCAGGCAGGATGGCCTGGTCACCCAACATCCCGGCATGGGCAATGGAACCCTGGATATCCTCGGACAGCAGGGCCTTGTCCACCGCCAGGCTGGACATGAAGGCCTCGACCCGGGGGTCAAGGGCAGATGGTGTGGTCTCCCAGAGCTTTTTCATCACGATCCTTTCAGGAGGCGTTGGCCTCAGGAAGCATTGGCCAGAGCCTCGGCCTGATGGGACTTTGCAGCCGCAATTATGTCTATGTGGCTTGCCTTGGACAGGTCGATGCCGACCGTGCCGGTGGAGCCGGAAGCGGTATCTCCGGAACCGGCTGCGCTCATCATAGCATCCGCTGCCGCACCCGTCCAAGAAGGGGAAACAGAACCCATGAGCGGTTCCATGGACGGACTGGAAACGGCCGCCGGCCCGCCAGTCTGTGCATCAGCCAGGCTGGCCCCGGATTCAAGGCTGGCCATCCGTTTCTTCATCAGACCCCTGGCCACCGTGGGCAGGGCCAGGAGGTTGATGAAGCCAGCCGAGTCTTTATGGTCAAACAAGGGCCCGGTGGCAAAACTAGCCAGGCTATGGTCATACAGGGAATAGGGCGAGCTGACGCCGGCACCTATCATGCTTCCCTTGAACAGCTTCAGCTTCACTGTGCCGGTGACCACCTGCTGGGTGGAGTCCATGAAGGCGTTCAGGCTGTCCACGAGGGGGCTGAACCACTCGCCCTCGTACAGCAGTTCCGCATAGCGCTGGGCAGACTGGTTCTTGAAGGACAAAGTCTTCCGGTCCAGGCACAATTGCTCAAGCTTGGCGTGGGCCTCCATGATGACCGTTCCGGCGGGGGTCTCGTACACGCCCCGGCTCTTCATACCCACCACCCGGTTCTCCACCATGTCCAGGATACCAACGCCATGCCTGCCGGCTATCACGTTCAGGATGGCAATCAGGTCTGTCCCCTTGAGCTTCTGGCCGTTCAGGCTGACAGGAATGCCCTGCTCGAAGCCCAGTTCCACATATTCCGGTTTGTCCGGTGCCTTCTCGGGGGTCACGCTCATCTTGAGCATGCCGTTCCAGCTCGGCTCAAGGGCAGGATCCTCGAGGGAGAGGCCTTCGTGGCTCATGTGCCAGAGGTTGTCGTCCCGGCTGTAGGAATCGTCCTTTTTGGTGGGTACCGGAATGCCCCTGGCCTCAAGGTAGGCTATCTCCTCTTCCCGGCTCTGGATGTCCCAGATCCGCCAGGGGGCTATGATTTCCATGTGGGGTGCAAAGGCCTTTATGCCCAGTTCGAAACGTATCTGGTCGTTGCCCTTGCCCGTGCAACCGTGGGCTATGGCTACCGCACCCTCCGCCAGGGCCACCTCTGCCAAAGATTTGGCAATGAGCGGCCTGGCGGCGGCGGTGCCGAGCAGGTACTTGTTCTCGTACAAGGCACCGGCCTTTACCAGAGGCCAGAGGTAGTCTGTGACAAACTCGTCCTTGAGGTCCTGGACTATGAGTTTGGAAGCTCCCGATGATACCGCCTTGGCCTTGAGGG
>JAVEXH010000094.1:0-8546 GCA_034004175.1 Spirochaetia bacterium | reverse complement strand
GTGTCGTCCGCGCCTTTGGCCGAGGTGGTGCTGTCTGCGGCACTTGCTTTGAGTGCTTCCAGTTCATCGGTCCTGGCTTGTATGGCGTCGAGGTTTTTCGAATTGGCAGTAAGAGTTTCGGCAAAAAAATCGGCGCTCAACCCTGATTCAGTGGTGAGTGACCACAGCTTGTCCGATAGGTCACGGTGCAGTTCCCGGAAGGTCTGGGCCTGCCGCTGCAGGAGTTCAAGCGAATATCCGGTGTCCTCATCGGTTACCATGTTAAATGCCTCCTGATGGCTGGATTCGGGAAACGGACCTGATCCATCAAGTCCCGACATTTATACATAGCGTGTCACAGTATGCCACAGGATTGCAAAAGAGGCCAGTATTTTTGTCAGCAATCAGCAGGCAGGCCTATGGCAGGGACTCGGTTTTTATTCTACTATATGAACGCGTTGCCCCCGTTGAGGGGCTTGCCTGAGACGTCCATGGTACGGCGCAGGCAGTATCTGATACGCGGGGAGCAGTACCCGATAATGTCCACCTTATTCATGGCTCGTTCTCTTCAGATTCTGGTAATGGCTTCTGCTGCTCTGGCTGGATATTTGTTCCAGATCTTTCCCTTGGGAGCCCTTGCGGCTTCCCTGGTTGCCGTCTTTTCCCTGCTGATCCTGTTTCTGAAGCCGTGCGCAGGTACACGATCCAGCGCATCCGGGACGGTACCTGATGCAGGAAACCTGCTTGAACCTCTGGATCCACTGGATGACCGGTCTGCGGAGGGGGTGGCTTCATCGACTCTGGACTTGGCCAAAGCGCTGGAATTGGCAGAGGCTTCCCGTAGGGAGGCAGGATCCCTGGCCATCGGAGTAAGTCAGGCTGTCGCCAGGACTCCCTACCTGAGGGCTCTGTTGCGGCTGGTCACCGATAAAAGCGAAGCTGCAGTATTTGATCTGATGGAGCGGTTCACGTCCGTTTCCGATGAACTGGGCACCGTACTTTCAAGGGCAGAGGCTGTACGTTCCAAGGTTGACGGTTCAGCCGAGAGTTCGGTCTCTGTCGTAGTAGCCGAAGCAAGGGCTGCATCCAGTGCCGAGGCCGAGGTCATGCGAACCTTCATAAACGGCAGCAAGGACACGGCAAAATCCACTGAACGAATGCGTGAACTGGTGGAAGGTTCCATGGAAATGCTCCGGGACATCGAAGATGTATCCGAGCGTTCCCGTTTGATAGCCTTCAACCTCGCCGTCGAAGCGGCCCGGATTGGCAGTCAGGGGCAGGGCATCAAGGTAATTGTCAATGAACTGAGTAATATAAACGACAAGATCATATCGTTTTCAAAGGCAGTGGCCCTGCGCCTGAAAGAGAATCGTGATCTTGGCGTGATGATTGCCGACCGACTGGGCAAGGAAACCGGGATACTGGCCGACAAGGTTGAAGACGGGCGGGTAGCCTCCGAACGGTCACTGGAGCATCTGATAAGCACTACGAAATCTGTTGTTGAATTGCTGGATACTATGACTGCATCGTTCAGCGCAGCCAGGCAGTCCATGGATGGCATGCTGACCAGCATGCAGTTCCAGGACATAACAAGACAGCAGGTGGAGACGGTGGAATGGGCTGTGACAGACACAAGCAATGTCCTGGGTAAACTCATCGAGGCAACGGGGTATGAGCAGTCTGCCGACAAGGATGGCATAGAGGAATTCAGGCGCCGGCTGTTGCAGCAGGCCAAGGTAGAGGATGAAAAAGCTTTGATACTGGAGGTAAAAGCATGACGATTCTCAATGTCGATGATTCGGCTACCATGCGCAAGATAGTTACCATGTCGCTTTCAGGTGCTGGTCATTCGGTTCTGGAGGCCGAGAATGGCGCTGCGGCGCTTGAAAAGATGAAAAGCGCCAGCATCGACCTGATCATTCTTGATATAAACATGCCGGTCATGAATGGTCTGGAGTTCCTCAAGATACTCCGTTCCGCGCCAGCCACCAAACTCCTGCCGGTCATAATGCTGACAACCCAAGGCGATGAAGACATGAGAAAGACGGCTATGGACCTCGGTGCCAATGATTTTCTGGCCAAGCCGTTCCAGAAAGACCAGTTGCTTGCAACGGTAAAAAAGGTGGCAGGCGCATAGCACAGGTTGGCTGGATTGCAGGCTGCTTTTCCAGCAGCCTGTTGAGTGATCGTGCCCCCTATCCCGCCGCGGCTAATTCAGCTATATTCTCGAAGACGAGAACATACGCGGATAATGCTGACATCCGCATGTCGCCCGGACTGCACTGCGCACAGCGCAAATAGTGGTCTTTCTGGTAAATTCCCTTTTCTCGTACAAGGATAATCATGCACGACAGCAGTTTTGAAACTCTTGGTCTGATGCCGGCTTGTCTGGAAGCCCTGATCCATGAAGGCTACACCCACCCTACGCCGATACAGAAGGCAACGATTCCCACTTTGCTGGCAGGCCGTGACCTGCTGGGCTGTGCCCAGACAGGCACCGGCAAAACAGCGGCCTTTGCCCTGCCCACCATCCAGCATCTTGTCCAGACCCCTGGCAAGCGCCAGAGCCGCAAGGCCAGGGCCCTTGTCATTGCCCCGACCAGGGAACTGGCCATGCAGATCGATGCGAGTTTTGCTGCCTATGGCCGCAGGACCGAAATAAAGCGCGCCTGTGTCTATGGCGGGGTGGGCAAGGTCCCGCAGATAAAAGCCATGGAGCGTGGGGTAGATGTACTTACCGCCACTCCCGGGCGGCTTCTGGATCTGAAATCCGAAGGCTACATAGACCTTTCCGCTGTGGAGATAGTCGTTTTTGACGAAGCTGACCGCATGCTGGACATGGGCTTCATCCATGATGTCCGCAAGATCATTGCCCTCTTGCCGAAGGACAGGCAGACCCTGCTGTTCTCGGCAACCATCCCTCGGGAAATTGAGGAACTGGCCCGTACGATGTTGCGCGACCCTGTCCGCATAGACATAGAACCCGAGAAACCGGCGGTGGAGCTCATAGCCCAGTCCCTGTACCATGTGGAGAAGGGCAACAAGCGCGAGTTGCTGGTCCATCTCATCAAGCACCTCAAGGTTACCCGGGCAGTGGTGTTCTCCCGGACCAAGCATGGGGCCGACAGGATTGCAAAGAGCCTGCACCTGGCAGGGATCCAGACTGGTGTCATCCATGCCAACAAGGGCCAGGGCAACCGGACTCGTACCATGGAAACGTTCCGTTCAGGCGAGACGCCGGTGCTGGTAGCCACGGATCTAGCTGCCCGGGGTATCGATGTGGATGACATTTCCCATGTGTTCAACTTTGACCTGCCTACGGAACCGGAGACCTATGTGCATCGCATCGGGCGTACTGCCCGCGCCGGTGCCTCGGGCACTGCGGTTTCATTCTGTGATACCGAAGAGAAGCGTCTGCTCAGGCAGATAGAACAGCTTCTCGGCGGACCTATACCTGTACAACGCGAGCATCCTTACGCGGGACTCAAGTCTCCTGATTCCTTTGTGGACGAGGACAAGCTGTATGCCAGACAAGGTCGTGGCCGTGACGGCCGCCAGTCATCCGGCCGTCCTGCTTCCGGCCGCCCGGACGCTGGTCGCCCGGCCTCCAGCCGCCCTGGTGCTGATCGCCCGGACACCCGCCAGCGCGATTCACGCCAGCCCGATCAGAGCCGCCAGGATTCCGGACAAAGGAGTCGGCAAGGACAGGGACAGGGGCAGAGGCAAGGTCAGCGGCCGGGTCAAGGCCAGAGGCCGGGGCAGGGCCAGGGGCAGAAGCCGGGTCAAGGCCAGCGATCTGATGCCCCTGGTGGCTCTGCCGGCAATGGCCCCCGTGGAGACAGGCCTCAGCAACGTGGAGACGCTGCTCGGCAGCCAGATCCGCAAAGGCAGCAGGATCCGGCTCGCCAGGGTGGCCGCGGCATGCCACGGAGTTCCGGCCAGCAGAGCCAGGATAGAGGCCAACGGGCCACAGATTCCAATGCCCAGACCACCAAGGATGTCCGGTCAGCCATAGATGCCATAACCGGCAAGATGCCCCGGGGCATCTGATCCTGCGGGGTATCCGAGTCCGTAGGGTATCTGAATCCGCGGGGCTTGCGGGCTGCTCCAGCAAGCTCCGTGAATCACAGGAGTACGCCATGATATTACAGAAGGCCGATGATCCCCGATTGGATCCAGCCCTGGTTTGCCTTGTTGTTGCCGAAGGTTGCACTGTCGACTCTTCGCCAGCACCCCTGACAGAGGCCCTGTCCACGCTTGTGGGTCAACGTTCGGGAGAGGATTTTCCTCCGGCAAAGATCAAGGATGCAGTACGTGACATGTTGCGCAGCGGGGGCTACAAACCGGCAGGGCGCCAGAAGCCCGCCAGCGAATACCTGGCCCAGGCCGCCCGGGAAGGGCGTTTCCCCTCCATCAATGGTCCCGTGGACTGCAACAACATCCTGTCCCTGGAGACCGGCTTGCCCATATCCCTGCTGGATGCCGACGCGGTCGGTGAGGCTACCCTGATCCGCATCTGCACAGCGGGGGAATCCTATGTCTTCAATGCTTCCGGACATGAGATGGATCTTGCCGGCCTTCTGTGTGCCTGCAAGGCTGACGGTACGCCCCTGGGTAATCCAGTGAAGGATTCCATGGCGGGCAAGATAACGGACAGCACCAAGGCTCTGGCTGGCTTCATCTATGCACCTCTGGCTTTGTACACCCCGACCTCCCTTACAGCTCTGGGTGAGCGCTTTGCCGACTTGCTCAGGCAGCATTGCGGTGCCAGTTCAGCTGCAGTCGTGGCGGTGCGCTGATGGATGCCTTCATCCAGATACTGGTTCTGATGGCCTTCATGGCCGGTGGAGCCCTGCTTCATGTACTGCATCTGTCCCCACGGGCTCCGGTTACCGACAGGCTCATACGAGTTGTCCTGTGGGTTTTACTGGCTGTGATGGGATTCAGGCTTGGCAACGCCAGGGAACTCTCATCCCGCCTCGGGGAGATAGGAATGCTGGCCGGAGCAACTGCGGTTCTGGCCGTTGCCGGTACCATACTTGCCATCTGGCTGGCTTATAGTGCTTATTACACCCTCCGCTCAGGTGCGCCTGGGCCTGTAGCTCCTCCAAGCCTGCATTCCGTTAGGCAGACAGGTTTTGATCTGGCTCACTTCAAAGGGCCGGGCGTATTGCTGGGCATAGTCATCCTCGGCTTTGTCATTGGCGTGCTTGTGCCGGAGTTCGGAGGCATCAACTACGGGGCTGTTACCGGCTGGGTTCTCAACGCCTTGCTGTTCATGATCGGCGTCCAGTTTGCACAGTCGGGGCTATCTCTCCGCTCTGCCTTCCTGCGGGCGGACACACTGATCGTGCCCTTGGCTACGGTAGTGGGCAGTCTGGCCGGCGGCCTCCTGGTCGCGGTTTTCTTTGGCCTCAGCGCAGGCAAAGGACTGGCCTTGTCCGCCGGTTTTGGCTGGTACAGCCTATCGGGGGTCCTCATTTCAGACATGGGGGATGCAATGCTGGGCTCGGCGGCCTTCCTGGCCAACATGATACGCGAGGCCCTTGCCCTGGTACTCATTCCCGTCCTGGCTGTTACCAGGCGGCCGTATACCGCTATCGGCGTTGGTGGCGCTACGGCAATGGATGTTACCTTGCCTTTGATAGAGCAGTGTATCGGACCGGATGCGGTGCCGGTAAGTTTTACCAGCGGCGCTGTCCTGTCTATGCTTGTGCCGGTGCTGGTTCCGCTCTTCTACCGTCTCGGATGAAGCGTTCCACGAGGCTGGCTATCATGCCGGCTCCGTGGCTGTTCAGGTGCAGGCCGTCCACCAGCAGGTGAAAGCCGTTGCGGGCGGCTATCTCGTCCCAGTCCATACCCAGAACCTTGTGATCCCACACAGCCCCTAGACCTGCCCTGCGGAAGTTCTCGAAGGCTATGGCCTTCTTGGGTGGCGCATCGGCCAGGTAGGCGCACATGCGTTCCCTCAGGGGCAGATACTCCACCCCTTCGTCAAAAGCAGTCTTCTTTACGATGGCCGCATATTCCTCGGTGCGTATCCAGGCGTAGTGGCCGGGATCCTCGCCTATGGGCGGGATGGAACACAGGGCTATATGGGCCCTGGTTTCGGCTTTGAGGCGCCTCACGATCAGCACCAGCATCTCGTGGTAGAACTGGGGAGTCGGCACCTGTGGAGGCCGCTGGGTGGCCAGGTAGTTCAGAGCCTTGGCCAGGCCAAAGGTGGCATTCACATCGTTGGAGCCTATCAATATGGAGATGAAATCCGGTTTAAGCGCGATGATCTGGTCCAGCCGGGCATGCAGGTTGTACGCCAGTTCAGAATTGATGCCTGCGTTGACGAACTCCACCTCAGGCAGGCGCGTAGCCAGCATATCCACGTAGTTGGCGCTCAGGATGCCGTGGGTCAGGGAGTCTCCGGCGCAGACGACGATGGGCCGGCTGCGGGGCGGTTCGTCCACCGGTAAACCATGGGCCTTGACCCAGGCTTCGGGGGCATTGTGGGGCAATACACGCGAATGCCGGTTCACCGATGCTACCAGGGAGGCGCTGATGCTGACTACGACGAACAGCAGTATGATGGGGATCAGCAGTTGTCCCAGCATCAGTCCTCCAGTTTGGCCAGTTCGCTTTCAACCAGGGTAAGACGTTCCTGGAGGGTATGTATGGTTTTCTCCAGGCGCTCGCGCTCCTTGGCAAGCCTGTCCCGGGGGTCGTCAGACGGTTTGTTGGCCTTGACCATGGCTTTTACCGATTCAGGGCTCTTGCCGGCCATGAAGGCGTCTATGGCGACGGCACGGCTCTCGGGCTGGCGGATACCCGAAACCACCTTCATGGCATCCCAGCCGATCTCTGCCGGCACCTGGTACACAACGGCCTTCATGGCCGCGCTGGCGCTGGTTCTGGGCACGCCGATGGCCCGATCCAGGAAGTCCTCGAAGCGCACGAAACGGGCGCGGCACAGTGCCTCTGCCTCGGCTATCAGCTTGCCGAACTCCAGCATCACTTCGCCGTTCTTGGGAAGCAGGGCCTTGATCCTGGCTGCAAGGCCCAGGAACTCCGGATCGGTGGCAAAGCTGTTCTCGTAGACGCCTGCACTTTCGGCTTTTTCCAGGAGTTCGTGGAAGATGGACCAGAATTCGTTGGTATGTGAGCGGGCGCCGGGGGTATAGGCCCCCCGCTCGCAGTGCAGGTGGTGGGCATACTCGTGGATGGCGGTGTACACCAGCTGGCCGTCATTCTCGAAATTCTTGTTGTGTATGAGTATTTCTCGGCTCATCGGCTTGTACAAGCCGTTTACCATGCCGCTTTTCTTACCGGTGAAAACGACGCTGAAATCGGTTTTACATGCTTCTATGCCAAGCAGCAGAGCCTTGACTTGATCCTGATTCATACATTCCCCCGGCACAAGAATCTACTATGCCGGGGGTGCCCGATACAAGTTCGGAACCAGACTGGTCCAGCTGGATCATCCCGTTCCGGTTGGGCTATCCCATTCCGGGGAATCCTACTTCAGGGCGCGCTCCAGCTCGGCGGTGTTGAAGCCAATGATTATGCGCCCGTTTATGTCGGTTACCGGGACACCCATCTGACCGGATTTGCGCACCATTTCCTCTGCCCGACGCTGGTCGGCAGCCACATTGTAATCGTCAAAGCGGACATTCCGCTGTTTAAGCCAGTCTTTGACCATTCTGCAGTATGAGCAGCTAGGCGTTGAATACACTGCTATTGCCATTGCATCCTCCTGAATATATGAAAAACTATATGCAATATACAAAAGATCGATGGTACCGTCAAGACAAGCACCTGCGTCGCGCTTGCGTTGCGCTTGCGTTGCGCATGCGCGGTGGCTGGCACGTGCGTATGGTCGGTATGAAACAATATAACCAGTATGGGGCTCCGGTTCCGCCTTTTTCTGTCTGGCCGGTTTTCATCCCCCTGACCGTGTTGTTCATGACGACTCCGCAGAACCTGGTTCGCTGCGACGACATGCTTGAGCCTTCGTCTTCCGGTAGTGTCACCTGGGCTGGCAGCGCATTGGTGGACAGCGATCAGGGCAGCAGCCTTCACCTCCGTCTGGCCTATGAAGATACCCGTACAGCCCTGGATGACCTTGCCATTGCAGCCTCGCTGGTCCACCCGACTGCTGGTACTGCCGGCTTCCCAGGCCTTTCCCCTGAGGCTCTGGATGATGTGTCCTTTGGCCTGAACCTTGATTCTCAGTGGCTTGTGGCTGGTGATCTCGGGCTGGCAGGGCTAAGCAGCTTCTTGTTCCGGCCCGCCGGGGCAGGACCACTCTTGACCCGGTATGGCAGGAAGCCTCTGAAAGCCGAGCGTCCGGATGGTACTCGTTACCGTGGCTTTGTACTGGGGAAGGAAGGTGGCTTGATGGCAGTCCAACCGGCCTCGGAACCTGCCCGGCTTGTCAGCGGTGCCTGGTTCTCTCCCCTTGGCTCTCCTGTCTCCGTCATGATGCTGGCTGGCTCCGAGCCGGGCCAGCTTTCGGACGACTGGTACGAGCCAGACAGGATTCCCACCGAGCGCCTGTGGGGAGCTGCATCCCTGGG
>JAVEXH010000093.1:0-8553 GCA_034004175.1 Spirochaetia bacterium | reverse complement strand
TGCTCTTCCGATCTGCCGGGGTTTTCTTTTTAAGGCGCCGATCGGATTTGAACCGATGAATGAAGGTTTTGCAGACCTCTCCCTTACCACTTGGGTACGGCGCCATTTGCGACAGCAAATACTACAATAAATTCCACACGACGTTAGCCGGTACCCCGGCGTTCGGCGCCATGGCAAGGCCATGTTCGGTATGAATATACCTAAATGACTATTGTTTGTAAAGTAGTCACGGGCAATTACTTATCAGGCTTCTATGTCTATTGTCTGACCTTGGTAATCAAAGAGAGGTGCCTTGACCGCAATTTCAGCTGCCTCATTGTCAGGAACCCGTTCGGCTTGCTCGTTGTCCCCTGTACCACCTAGTGGATAGATACTTGAAACAGAGGTTGATGAGCCAATGGCATCGATCATGATCGTGTCTCCTTTTCGAGACTAATATACGAGTATTATACTAATGTTTCAAGCAAGATCGAAAAAATGATTTCAGCTTTCCAGGCCCGGGAATGAGTCACTGCTTCCTGGCAAAAAAACAGCCCGTCATCGGAATGACCGTGACGGGCTTCATGAACCTGGAGAAAAGAATACCTAGTGTGCTTGTTTTACCGGTACAGAATGAACAGCCTGGGCTTCCAGCTTCCGGTGCTTCATATGATCCCAGAAGAGTACAAAAGAGGTTGCAACGAAGATTGTGGAATAGGTACCCGATACAATGCCTACAATCAGGGCAAGGGCAAAATCCTTGATGCTGCCTGAAGTGAAGATGTACAGGGCAAAAACGGCCAGCAGGGTTGTCACTGAGGTGATTACGGTTCGGCCCAGGGTCTCGGTGATGGAACGATCAAGTATGGTTGTATATTTGTCAGTAGGTGCAAGGCGCTTGTCTTCACGGATACGATCAAAGATAACGATGGTGTCGTTTATCGAGTAACCAAGTATGGTCAGAATAGCGGCTATGGACGAAGTATTGAACTCCATACCGGTCCAGACGATGAAGCCAACCATCATCACAGCGTCATGCAGGATGGCCAGGATGGCACCTACGGCGTACTGGAACTTGAAGCGGAAGGTGGCATAGGCCATGATCACCAGAATGGTGAACAGGGTAACCTTCCAGGAATTGTCGGCAAGATCCTGGGAGAACCTGGCTCCGACATAGTCGGTGCTCATGGCGACATAGGTACCAGCCCCGAATTCCTTCTGCACAGCGGCACCGATGAGCCCCGGAATCTTCTCGCTGAAACTTCTGTCCGTACCATCATCCCTGACACGGATGATGTACTGCATTGAATCCTTGCCACCGACATTCTGAACCGAAACACTGCCGATCGCAGAAACCGCGGAACGGATCCTGTCAATGGAACCGAATGATTCAGATGCATCTTTAGGGGCACGATGAACCAATACCGGTGTATCGGACAGTATGAAATCACCCTGATACGTTGGAACCAGCAGATCGGCCGACAATCCACTACCATCACGGATGGCCAGGGTAATTCCTTCTGCGCTCATGGCGGCTGCAAGATCGTTGATGGTTCCGACTGTTCTCAGGTCGTACTCAATGGTTCGTCCTTCTACCGTAGCACCGGAGAAGACTACGGTGGCGGTGTCCTCACCAATGGTCAGAACCGGCGTACCGTCACCAGTATACGAAACATCAGCTGCTGGATACGCCAGCATGATGTACTGGTTTATACCAGCCTGGAAATCCACGCCAAGGTTGAAACCCTTGGTAACCAATCCGATCAACGAGAAAGCGATAAGCACAGCGGAAAAAATCACCGCAGGCAGGAAGGCTTTGTGAAACCTGATAAGATGCTTCATTTGACCCTCCAGCTGATGGACAGCGTGTTCTGCTTGAGAGTGTCGGTGCCGAAGTCAAAGATGAGTCGTGACACGAACAACGAGGTGAAAAGGGACGACATATTACCGATCGCGAGGCTTATGGCAAAACCCTGGATGGGGCCGGTACCAAGCTGGGCAAGGAACAGAGCCGCGATTATCGTGGTGATATTGGAGTCCATTACCGCCCAGAAGGCCTTGGCAAAACCGGCGTCTACCGACGATTTCCTGCCCTTGCCGAGCCGCAACTCTTCCTTGATACGTTCGAATATGATGACGTTCGCATCCACTGCCATACCCATGGTCAACACAAAGCCGGCGATAGCAGGCAGGGTCAAGGTAAGGTTGAAGGCCGACAGGATGGACAGCATCAGATAGAGGTTGAGCACCTGGGCAATCAAGGCGTTGATGCCTGCTCCCTTGTAGTACACCAGCATGAATGCAAAGACTGCCAGGAGTCCTACGACGATTGCGTTTGTACCTTGATTTATGGAGTCTTCACCAAGGGATGCACCGATGGCCTGCTGGGACTCCACCGTGAGCTCTACCGGCAAGGCGGCAGACCGGAGGAGGAGGGCCAGGTTGTTGGCTTCTTCCAGGCTGAAGCCGGTGATGCGTACATTGGCCTGTATCGGGCCGGAAATCCGGGCACCGGTGCGCACACGGTCGTCCAGCACCACTGCCATGGTCTTGTTCACGTTCTCGCTGGTGAGGGTGTAGAAGAGGTCGCCGCCCTCCTTGTCCAGGCTGAACAGTACTTCCGGCTGGCCAGTAATGGTATCGGAACCGACAGTAGCAGCTTCGATATGGTTGCCATCAAGTCCGGCAGTCTCGGTAATGACCATATAACGGCCGGTCCACTCGTCCAGGCCGTAGGCATCCTTGCGGTAGAACTTGCGCACCATGTAGCCATCAGGGACAAGGGAGGGGTCTGACAGCCTGTTCTCCTCATCTATGCCTGCCGGATTGGTCAGGAGGAACTGTTCAACAGCAGCAGTAGCTTCATCATCAACAATATGGAAAGCCAGGCGTCCGCGGCCCATGATGATGCCGTTTATGCGCTCGGGATCGGCCGCACCTGGAATCTCTACATAAATATGTTCGTCACCCTGCCTGCGGATTACCGGCTCGGTAAGGCCGAACTTGTCTATGCGGATGTTCAGAACTTCCACAGCTCTTACAACAGCGTCATCCTTCTCCGCCGGGGACAGATCCCTCTCTGCACGCGCTGCAAGGGCTTCGAGGTCGGCGCGGATGACCACCGACATACCACCGGACAGGTCAAGCCCGAGCTGTACGGCGTTGCCATGCAGACGCTTGAGCTTGAGTATGCGTTCCCGGTAGTAATCCTCGATGTCCACAAGCGCATCGGCCCGGTTGTCAAAGGCGGCAAGGTAGGCTTTGGCATTCCAGTCAGCTGGTGACTTGAGCCCAAGCTCTTTGTAGACGGCCTTGGCCCTTGAAACGAGGGGAGAATATTGCTTGGGCAGGGCCGCTTCGTTGTTCTCCCTGACAAGGGACTCTATGGCGACTAGATCCGCACGCGCCACGCGCCAGGCATACTCGCGGATCTGTTCGCGAGAGCCAAGAGCTAGAGCCTGGTCTTCCTTCGGGGTCAGGTAGTACCACTGAATCGACGGAAAGAGGAAGGCGAACGCGGCGGCCAGCACGGCGAGAACGATGATGAATCGCTTGGTCTTGTTCATGCGCTGACTCCGGTATGTACTGTTGATGGATTGAAAAGCGCCATCCCCGCATGGAGATGGCGCGCATGATTATTTATCTGATTCCTGCTTGGCTTCGGGGACACTGGTTTCCTGGGCTTCACCCTTGGCATCAACGGAAGCCACTGCAGATTTGCTGAACTCGATCCGTGAGGAATCGTCAACCTTGATGACCACGGTCTTGTCCTTGACCGCTTGCACGGTACCATGGATGCCGCCGATGGTCACGACACGGTCACCCTTCTTGACGGCTTCGATCATCTTCTGCATGGCCTTCTGTTTCTTGTTCTGGGGCCGGATGATCATGAAGTAGAAAATGGCGAACACAGCGCCAAACATGATGATGGTCGAAAGCATCGAACCCGTGGCACTGGCGTCCTGCATGGGACTCAGGCCGGAAAATAAGTTGTTCATACACGATGTCCTTTAATAGGAGGAAGGATTGTCGGCAAAGGTAGCATAGATGCCCCCGACCGTCAAGTTTGCGCAATGCCCGCAGTTCCTGCGGGCACGGAGTGCAGGCATTGCGGGCGGTGGGGGTACAAGAACCGGATGCCGGGGGCAGAATTTATCTGGTGACTTTGGTGCCTGCGTTGCCGTCCACGGCTTCCTGGGCTTTCTCAAGGCTGGTAATGACCACAACCTTGCCACCACGCTTGACGAAATCGATGGCCGCCTCGATCTTGGGACCCATGGAGCCCTTGGGAAACTGCCCTTCGGCATGATAGCGCTCGGCCTCGGCCACGGTCATGGTATCCAGGACCTTCATGTCCGGTTTCTTGAAGTTGATGGCTACCTTGTCCACGCCGGTGAGGATCACCAACTCGTCGGCCTTGATCTGGCTGGCAAGCAGGGCGCTGGCACGGTCCTTGTCGATCACTGCATCAACGCCTTCGAGGGTACCATCAGGATTCTTGCACACCGGCACACCACCACCGCCGACGGCAATCACGACCTTGCCGCTCTTCAGAAGCTCGTGTATCGTTTCCTTCTCCACCACATCCACCGGGATCGGACTGGCCACCACACGGCGGAATCCACGTCCCGGGTCGGCCTTCATGATCCAGCCCTTGGCCTCGCAGGCTGCGATATCGGCTTCCTTGAAGAAAGGACCGACGTATTTGGTGGGGTTCTGCATGGAGGGATCGTTCTTGTCCACCACAACCTGGGTTACCACGGTGACCACGTCCTTGCGGATGCCGGCCTTGATGAGGGCGTTTACCAGGGATTGCTGGATCATGTAACCGATGGAACCCTGGGTATCTGCAACTATCACATTGAGGGAACTGGGAGGAACCTGGGAGGAACCTGCTTCGTTCCGTATCAGGTGCACGCCAGCCTGGGGTCCATTGCCATGGGTAAGCACGACATGGTGCCCTTCCTTGACGAGGCCGACGATGGCGGCCATGCTCTTGCGGGTGTTTTCGAACTGCTGTTCAATGGTGCCTTCGGTGCCTTCTTCGATGAGGGCATTCCCGCCGAGGGCGACGACGATGGTCTTCTGGATCATGGAGCCTTCCTTTTCAGAGTGACGCTTTCCTGCGGTGGACCTGCGACGGTTGAAAATCACACAGGAAGCAAAGGCTCAGTGTATCCTGCCAGGCCATGACTGTGCAATTCACTCAGACAATGATGCATGAACCTTGCATACTCAGTATACTGTCGGTATGACCATACTACGCGCAAAGGTAATGGGTTTCTGTGCCGGTGTCAGACGGGCAGTGTTGCTGGCCGGGCAGGCGGCAGAACGGGCTGACGGACATCCGGTTTACTCACTGGGAAAGATAGTACACAACAAGACAGTCACGAACAGGCTGGAAACCATGGGCATCAGCGTGCTTGCGGATGACGGGGTGCCACCTCCCGGAGCGATAGTGGTGATCCGCTCCCATGGAGTCCCTCCGGCAACGCTGCAGCGGCTTGTTGACAACGGTGCAACCATAGTGGATGCAAGCTGTCCGAAGGTTGTAGCCAACCAACGGACTGCAGCGGCACATGCTGCTGCAGGCAGGACTGTCGTTATCGCCGGGGACGAGGGCCATGGCGAAGTGCTGGGCCTCGCTGGACACGCTCCGGGAGCAGTGGTGATTCCCGACAGCCGGAAGGCTCTTGCATGGCAGCATGAGGGACCGGTGGCACTGATAGCCCAGACCACCATGAGCCAGGCAGAAGTGGATGGTATTGCAGCGGCACTGGCGGAGAACAACGCGGATGTCATCGTAGCCGGCGGCATCTGCGGTGCCACAGCCGACAGGCAGAACGCCCTGCGAGAACTGCTGCCCAAGGTTGACGCAGTGGTGATAGTGGGGGGCAAGGACTCTGCCAATACCAGACGCCTCACTGCCATTGCGCAGGAGTCCGGCAAGCCTGTCTGGCAGGTGGCCAATGCCGATGAAGTATCCGCAGGTGATCTGGCCGGCCAGCTATGCCGTTTTGAACGCATAGGACTGAGCGCCGGTGCGTCGACCCCGGATGAAGACATAGATGCTGTAGAGCGCAGACTGATGGAACTTGCGGGAGAAATGGTTTCCGGAGCGCGCGGTGCTTGAATGGAACCCGATTGGAGTTGCATGGAGCCCGGTTGTTGTTGATTGGATCTGAAACAGGAGGAATACATGGGATTGCTGAAAGAGATTGACGGTCGCAGGGCATTCAGGGCGCTGAAGACAACGGCGGTGCCCAGCAAAGCGCTGGACAACATCGTCAAAGCTGGTACATACGCACCATCGTGCTACAACAACCAGCCTTGGCGGGTCGTTGTAGCCACCGGAGCCAGTCTGGAAGCCCTGAAGGCCAGCCTGTCCGAAGGCAATGTCTGGGCCACCAGGGCTCCAGCCATACTGGCCGTGACGGTAAAGGAGTGCGACGACTGCAGGCTTGAAGATGGCCGTGACTATGCCCTCTTCGATGCCGGCCTGTGTGCCATGAACATGATGATCCAGGCCACAGCCGAGGGGCTGGTAGCCCACCCCATCGCCGGCTACAACCCCAAGAAGGCAAAAGCTGCCCTGGGCATACCTGCAGACCAGATACTCATCACCCTGATCATAGTGGCCAGCAAAGGCGAGCTTGAGGGCGAGGATGCGTCCCTGCTCAAGGACTGGCAACTGGAACGTGACCGGGGTGACCGGCAGAGGAAGCCTGTAGGCGAGACAGCCTTCCGCGACACCTGGGGGCAGGCCTGGGTCTGACCAGATCCTGAGCTGAGCTGATCTGACCTGGGCCTGAGAAAAGCAACACGAGCACCAGCAAGGAGACTTTGCATGCCTGAAACCCTTACACTCTGCCGCATTCCACCGTCCATGGCCGAGGTACGGCTCCAGCTGTCCATGGCTACCCGGCACGGCCTGGTGACCGGAGCCACAGGCACAGGCAAGACCGTTACCCTGCAGGCCCTGGCCCAGGGCTTCTCGGATGCCGGTGTGCCGGTGCTGTGCTGCGACGTGAAGGGCGACCTTTCAGGGATTGCGGCTCCCGGGGGAGACAAGCCTAAGATCAGCGCGGCTTTCGGGAGGCTGGGTCTGACAGAACCGGCCTGGAAAGCCTGCCCGGCCACCTTCTGGGATGTGGCCGGCGTACAAGGCCACCCCTTACGGGCTACAGTCAGCGACCTGGGCCCCCTCTTGATGGCGCGACTGCTGAACCAGAAGGATGTGCAGGCTGACACCCTCAGACTGCTGTTCCGCATAGCCGACGAACGGGATCTGCCGGTGCTGGACCTTGCAGACCTGCGGGCCATGGTTGGCTGGGCAAGTGAAAACGCGGCTGCTCTCAAGGCTGAATACGGCCTGATGTCGTCGTCCAGCCTCGGGGCCATACAGCGCTCCATACTAGTGCTCGAGGATACCGGCGCTGGCCGCTTCTTCGGTGAACCAGCCCTTGGGATAGAGGACCTGATGCGGAAAGATTCCGCGGGCAAGGGTATGGTGAACGTGCTTGCAGCCGATGGACTTATGGCCGAGCCCGCGCTGTACGCCACCGTGCTGCTGCACCTGCTGGGCGAGCTCTTCGAGGAACTGCCGGAGGCAGGCGACCTCTCGAAGCCAAAGCTGATCCTGTTGCTGGACGAAGCCCATCTGCTGTTCGACGGTTCGCCCAAGGCCCTGGTGGAGGCTGTGGAACGCACGGCCAGGCTGGTCCGCTCCAAGGGCGTGGGGCTGTGGCTGGTAACCCAGAGCCCCCTGGACGTGCCCGAATCCGTGCTTGGCCAGCTTGGCAACCGCCTGCACCACGCACTGAGGGCATACACACCCAAAGACAAGAAGGCGGTGGATTCCATTGCCGACAGCCTGAGACCCAATCCCGGACTGGACGCCGCCGCGGCCATCACCGAACTGGGCGTCGGCGAAGCCTTGGTGTCCTTCCTTGATGCAGATGGACGCCCGAGCCCCGTCGAGCGGGCCAGGGTCATACCGCCAGCCTCACGTATCGGAGGCCTGTCACCAGCGGAACGGACTGGCTTGATGAAAGCCTCGGGCATGGGTGCCCTCTACGACAAAGAAGTGGACAGGGACTCGGCCTACGAAATGCTCCGGGCTCGGGCAGGAAAACCGCAGAACACCACTGGATCGGCAGGTACAGCGGCTGGTTCCGGGGGAACCGATGGGATCAGGGGTGGCAAACGGGAACCCACAATAGAAGAAATAGAGGCCGAACTTCGCGGTATTCCACTGGAGAGGGCCATCGAACCAGAACAAGCTCCAAGGCCTGCCAGCCGCGACAGGTCTGCCGGATATTCCACCGGAAAGTCTGCCAGGACAGCCACCAGAAGCAGCAGATCAACCAGCAAGGCTTCGAGCAGCAGGCAACGGAGTATCGAAACCGGAGCAACGGGCTCGTTTGCGGCCGAACTTGCACGGGTAGCCCTCAGTGCCGCCGGCAGGGAACTTGGCAGACAGGCCGTACGAGGGCTTCTGGGCACCCGGAAACGGAAGCGGTACTGATTCCAGGCTACCGGAATCAGACTGCTGTTTCCCGGCGGCTGGCCTAA